>NZ_JBFUFF010000282.1:0-537 GCF_056403555.1 Rhizobium sp. P2_G2 | reverse complement strand
GACATTGCTCTGTGCCGTAAACAGCGCCGAGCTGTCGACGTCGGTGGCGCTCAGTTTGCCGCCAGTGTTCTGGGCAACATTGCTTTCGGTGAGCKCCTGCGTGGCCGTGCCGGTGATCACMGCKGCATCGTTGSTGCCRTGGATGGTGACGGTCAGCACCTGCGTGGTGCCGTCGGCCGTSGCCACRGTGATGCTRTCGGTATAATCCTGGCCGGCCGCGAACTCGTTATGGGCRCCRTTCATCGCGTAGGTCCAGGTGCCRTCGGCGAGGATGGTGAACGTGCCATAGTTGTGATTGCCCGCGACATTGCTCTGTGCCGTGAACAGCGCCGARCTGTCGACRTCGGTGGCGCTCAGTTTGCCGCCGGTGTTCTGGGCGACATCGCTTTCGGTGAGTTGCTGCGTGGCCGTGCCGGTGATCACAGCGGCATCGTTGGTGCCGTGGATGGTGACGGTCAGCACCTGCGTGGTGCCGTCGGCCGTGGCCACAGTGATGCTGTCGGTATAATCCCTGGCCGGCCGCGAACTCGTTATGGG
>NZ_JBFUFF010000281.1:0-540 GCF_056403555.1 Rhizobium sp. P2_G2 | reverse complement strand
GCGCCCAGACGCCGGGCCGTAGCGATCGCCTGCAGGCCGGCGACGCCAGCGCCCATGACGAAGACTTTCGCGGCCGGCACGGTGCCGGCGGCGGTCATCATCATCGGCATCGCCCGGTCATAGATCCCGGCTGCGTCAATCACCGCCTGGTAGCCGGCGAGATTGGCCTGCGAGGAGAGCACGTCCATCGACTGCGCCCGGGTGATGCGCGGCATCAGTTCCATGGCAAACGCGGTCAGCCCGGCCGAGGCCATGTCGGCGATAGCCGCTTCGTTGCCGTAAGGGTCCATGATGGCGATGACCACGGCGCCCAGACGCCGGGCCGTAGCGATCGCCTGCAGGCCGGCGACGCCAGCGCCCATGACGAAGACTTTCGCGGCCGGCACGGTGCCGGCGGCGGTCATCATCATCGGCATCGCCCGGTCATAGATCCCGGCTGCGTCAATCACCGCCTGGTAGCCGGCGAGATTGGCCTGCGAGGAGAGCACGTCCATCGACTGCGCCCGGGTGATGCGCGGCATCAGTTCTTCCATGGCAAAC
>NZ_JBFUFF010000280.1:0-545 GCF_056403555.1 Rhizobium sp. P2_G2 | reverse complement strand
ACCACCCAGCCGCCATCGGCCAGCGCGGTGGTTGTGGGAGTGACTTGCTCACCCCCGCCGTAGCTGTTGACCGGGTTTTGAGCCGCCCCCACCTTGTCGCCATTGGCGGCGTAGCGCTGCTGGAAGATGCCGTAGCTGTCTCCCGTCCCCTCGCCATACCAGGTGACCACCCAGCCCCCACCGGAAAGCGCCGTGGTTGTGGGAGCGTATTGACCGCCCCCGCCGTAGCTGTTGACCGGGTTTTGAGCCGCCCCCACGGTGTCGCCATTGGCCGCGTAGCGCTGCTGGAAGATGCCGTAACTGTCTCCSGTCCCYTCGCCGGCCCARGTGACCACCCAGCCGCCAYCGGMCAGCGCCGTGGTTGTTGGAGTGCCTTGAGTACCCCCGCCATAGCTGTTGACCGGGTTTTGAGCCGTCCCCACCTTGTCGCCATTGGCCGCATAGCGCTGCTGGAAGATGCCTAAGCTATCGCCCGTTCCTTCGCCTTCCCAGGTCACCACCCAGCCGCCATCGGCAAGCGCCGTGGTTGTTGGAGTGTCTTGAGT
>NZ_JBFUFF010000279.1:0-588 GCF_056403555.1 Rhizobium sp. P2_G2 | reverse complement strand
GTTGTCTGGAACGCAGGTCGATCCCGCCCGCGTCCATTCGCAATGGCAATTCTATCAGAGCCTTGAGCCGGCGTTCGTGTTAAAGCGGCTGACGGCGTCGTTGGCTCCGCCCAAATCTGTTCTGCTTTCGATTGCCCAGGGTCGCATCGTTGCCGAGGGTGAGGCTCCCGACACCTGGATAGATCGGGCGCGCGCAGTGGCCCGACAGCTTTCGGTAGGCGGACCGGAATTCGCCATCTCCAAGGTTCGTGATGTGAGCCCCGAAGCACGCGCGGCGGAGCACTGGCAGGCCTATGTRTCGCGACTGGGRACCCAGCCGGGCATCATCGTCGCCCAACAAACGGCGAGGGGTGGACAATTCTACATTTCCGGCCTGAGAGACCCGCTTGGCGCCGACCCGCAGTCGCTGTTGTCTGGAACCCAGGTCGACCCCGCCCGCGTCCATTCGCAATGGCAATTCTATCAGAGCCTTGAGCCGGCGTTCGTGTTAAAGCGGCTTACGGCATCGCTGGCTCCGCCAGATACAGTACGTCTTTCGATTATCCAGGGTCGCATCGTTGCCGAGGGTGCGCATCGTTGCCGAGGGTG
>NZ_JBFUFF010000278.1:0-590 GCF_056403555.1 Rhizobium sp. P2_G2 | reverse complement strand
ATCGAGAACTTGCCGAAGCCATGGCTGCCATCGACATCGGTCTGGGCCGTGAACAGCGCCGAGCTGTCGACGTCGGAAGCATCGAGCTTGCCGCCAGTGTTTTGAGCCGAATCCGTCTCCGTCAGTTCCTGGGTGCTGCTGCCGCCGATCACGGCCGCATCATTGGTGCCGTGGATGGTGACAGTGATCACCTGGCTGGTGCCGTCGGCGGTGGTGACGGTGATGCTGTCGGTATAGTCATGGCCGGCTTTGAACTCGTCATGGGCATCGTTCATGACATAGGTCCACGTGCCGTCAGCGGCGATCGAGAACTTGCCGAAACCATGGCTGCCATCGACATCCGTCTGCACATCGAAGGCGGCCGAGCTGTCGACATCGGAAGCATCCAGCTTGCCGCCGGTGTTCTGGGCGGTATCGCTTTCAGTCAGTTCTTGGGTGCTCGTTCCGCCAATCACGGCGGCGTCATTGGTGCCATGGATGGTGACCGTGATCACCTGGCTGGTGCCATCCGCCGTGGTCACGGTGATGCTGTCGGTATAGTCATGACCCGCCTTGAACTCGTCATGGGCGTCGTTCATGACATAGGTCTC
>NZ_JBFUFF010000277.1:0-601 GCF_056403555.1 Rhizobium sp. P2_G2 | reverse complement strand
GCGTGCGATGCGTGGCTGCCTGCGGATCAGGCCGTTGCTTTCGAGCGTGAGCAGCATCTGGTGGACGGATGGCGGGGTGACGCCGAAATAGCGTTGCAGGTCGCGTTCGGCCGGTGCGCGCCCATTGATCTGGCTGTAGGCCCAGATAAAGGCGAGATACTGGCCCTGCTTGTCGGTGAAGCGCGGCGCCTCTGGCAACTTTTGGTCAAGTAATTGATTCATTTTTCGATTCATTCGGGACCTCCATACCCAAAGGAGGCCTTGCGGATGAATATACGCTATCGTGTCGATCTCGACCAAGCCGAACGCGACGAACTTATGAGCCTACTGAGCGCTGGCAAGCATGCGGCACGCAAGCTCAAGCAGGCGCAGATCCTGCTGGCCGCCGATGCTGGCCTGGGCGACGGGGCGATTGCCGCCACCGTGGTGGCCAGCGGCTCGACGGTCTATCGCACCAGGCGTCGCTTCGTGGAGATGGGCCTTGAGGCGGCGCTTAGCGAAGAGGCGCGCCCTGGTGCGGAGCGCAAGCTGACCGGCAAGGAAGAAGCGCTGCTGGTGGCCACCGCCTGCTCCAGCCCACCGCCGGGCTGCAGCCGCTGGA
>NZ_JBFUFF010000276.1:0-614 GCF_056403555.1 Rhizobium sp. P2_G2 | reverse complement strand
GTTGAAGATAGCTCTCAACGAATTCCCAGTTGTTCGAAGCGTAGATCCGCATACCGTCAAGTCCACGCAGGACCATCTTGACCGGACTATCCGAACTTATATTCGCGGAAAGTTGAAACGCTTCATCCAAGAGAAGCTCGAGCCGCTCACGCCTTCGCGAACTTTCGCTAGCCAGATGAATAGCGTCGCGAATTTTCTGTGCCCAAACGTCGTTGATAGGTTGCAAACTGGGATAAATTCTTGTTTTGGCATCATTTAACTGCAGTTCATAGCCAGCCAATATTTCTCGGAGTTGCGAGAGTACCACAAGGCCTTCGGCCTCAGAGCGCAAACCGATATAGTAGTCATCCACGTGACGAACCGCGCCAATGACAGCTTTTCCGGCGGCTGCTTTTAGCTCTGAATCTATCCCACATGAGATAAATTCTGCTATCAGCCGAAACGCGTCGGGGCCAATCAAAAGTCCACGAGTTTGGGCCATTTGGCAGTTTCGAACATGGAAATCTAACTCGTTGAAATAAACCTCTTTCGAGCGCTCACTCATATCCGCCTTCGACGCTTCGCGGCCGTGCCTCGACCAAGCAATTGAGTGGGTATAGATACTCGCGTAGAAC
>NZ_JBFUFF010000275.1:0-641 GCF_056403555.1 Rhizobium sp. P2_G2 | reverse complement strand
ATCGGGATAGGGGGGAGCCAATCAGCTCCGCCCCTCCCACACCACCCGGCATGCGGGTCCGCACCGGGCGGTTGGAGCGGTTGAAGTCGTCAGGCTTATAGTTCTCCCGGCCCGACGCTTGGGTTTGCTTATTCTGGTTCGGCGGGTTTGATTTCTCGCTGCCGTGGCCTCTCGGGCTTCACCCTACCTGCCAGATCGGCGAGCTTCGCTGACGCGACCATCTGAGACCGTCCAAATCCGATAACCAGTGGCTTCCCTTCCGCTCCTTCGGCCCTTCGTTCGCGCCAAAGCGCTCCCTACTACGGCCTCTGCTGACTTCTCGCGCCGGCTCGACACCGTCGCCCTTTCAGGCACAAAGCGAGATCTCCCCAGGTAAGAACGCACTCCTTCCCTGCACGACCGCCGGATTTACGCCACCGACCCTTGGTCACAAGAGCTTCGCGGTTCGTTGCCCGCTCGCCCTGATCGGCATCGCCTCATATCCGGTTCTTGTCCATCGGCCCGCAGGTTCGATCCACGCTTCCTCCCCACGGTCAGTCGCCCTTCCGCAGTTGCGCTTCTCTTCGCTCGCCATGACCAGCTTACGGTGGGACTTCCACCCACAAGAATGCGCCCATGCTGGGCGCACAACGACAAAAGCC
>NZ_JBFUFF010000274.1:0-646 GCF_056403555.1 Rhizobium sp. P2_G2 | reverse complement strand
GCTGCGATGTACGAAGCCCGGGAAATCGCCATCGAGCGCATGCAGGCCGAAGCCTCCGCCGCGAAAGCCGAGGGCGTCGTCGGCCTTGAAATCCATGAAGGCAGCCATGGCTGGCAGACCCATGTGATCGAGTTTTTCGCCGTGGGCACCGCCGTCCTGCCGCTCGGCGAGGAAATCGCACCGGAAAAGATCGCCGATCCGATCATGGTGCTCTCTGTAAACGACTAGATGTGGAGCCTCAACAGGTAGTCCTCGGATAGGGCGAGGCGACTGATGGGTGGTTTTACGTTTAGGCTGCCGTGCAGACGATCAGTGGAATACGCAGTCTTCGCCCCGCAGCCCTTCTAGCACGATGCGGATTTTATCCCTCGCCGAGTGGTGCTTGCGCGTGGCGCGGCGGATGTCTTTGATCGTCTTCTAGGCCGACGATGCCTGCGGCCCGGAATTTTGTCTCGTCCTCACTTCCTTTGAATGAGCTACGATGAGCCGAAGATCCTCTCTTCTCAATTAAACCAGTTCTGTCTCAAGGGTGCTGATCCGGGACAGATGGAAATATCCCGTCAAACTGGGTCAGTTCTCAGTGGCAATCAACAGTGATGCCTCTGGTTGCGTCAGACTCGAGCGGCTTCACTGGGCAGGAGTACCT
>NZ_JBFUFF010000273.1:0-715 GCF_056403555.1 Rhizobium sp. P2_G2 | reverse complement strand
CCAACCGGCGTGGTGGTCAAGGTGCGCACGATGAGGTTTCCTACTCCGGCGACTAGTACCTCTGCACAGAGGATTTGACGGTTTGGTTTGGCTGCAATGTTGGCAGGCAGTTGTGGTGGATGAGTAGTTCGACACTGCGTGCGATGCGTGGCTGCCTGCGGATCAGGCCGTTGCTTTCGAGCGTGAGCAGCATCTGGTGGACGGATGGCGGGGTAACGCCGAAATAGCGTTGCAGGTCGCGTTCGGCCGGTGCGCGCCCATTGATCTGGCTGTAGGCCCAGATAAAGGCGAGATACTGGCCCTGCTTGTCGGTGAAGCGCGGCGCCTCTGGCAACTTTTGGTCAAGTAATTGATTCATTTTTCGATTCATCCGGGACCTCCCTACCCAAAGGAGGCCTTGCGGATGAATATACGCTATCGTGTCGATCTCGACCAAGCCGAACGCGACGAACTTATGAGCCCACTGAACGCTGGCAAGCATGCGGCACGCAAGCTCAAGCAGGCGCAGATCCTGCTGGCCGCCGATGCTGGCCTGGGCGACGAGGCGATTGCCGCCACCGTGGTGGCCAGCGGCTCGACGGTCTATCGCACCAGGCGTCGCTTCGTGGAGATGGGCCTTGAGGCGGCGCTTAGCGAAGAGGCGCGCCCTGGTGCGGAGCGCAAGCTGACCGGCAAGGAAGAAGCGCTGCTGGTGGCCACCGCCTGCTCCAGCCCA
>NZ_JBFUFF010000272.1:0-726 GCF_056403555.1 Rhizobium sp. P2_G2 | reverse complement strand
CGCCAAACCGGGCAATCTCGCTGACGCAGTTGCAGTCGCAGATCATCGCGACAAGGCAAAGAAGCAGAACCTCCTCAAGCGGATAACGCACCTTCAGGGCTTGCCGCTTGTCCGGAAGCTCTGAGAAATACGAAAGAAAAACAATCCCTTCCGAAATAGACGCCTGCAAATCCATGGCAAACCTCCTCGACGAATCAGAGGATTCACACAGATTCACAGATTTCAGACATTGTCTGCCGTTAACTCACCCGATTGCCCTGCAGCAACCACCCTGTAGTGGAGACTTTCGGGGGATGAACATTGATTCTACTCACTTTTTTTCGCGAACCGGGAAAGATGGGCTAGGTGACGCCCATGGCATATGCGCGCGACTGATCAACCGATTCTAGGAGCCCAAAGGTACACCATGATTTAACCGCGCGCGGAGGAGCGGAGCGCATTCTTGTGGGAGCCAATCGAACGAGACGTGTCGTTTTCAAATGGATCCGATATAGCACGGTAACAGAGCCCGCGATCGCGTCTCTGGGAGTGGTGTAGCTCGGCTTTGTGATCGCCGTGCTTTCCGGCTGAGCCGGGAATGGGTCAGCGAGCCGCAGCGGGCAGGCTGATTAACGGATCATCGCTCATTTGTGCGATGGTCTCAAGGGTCATGTAACGGGATCGCTGAACAGCCCATTCGTCGTTCTGTTCGAGCAGCAGTGCACCGACGAGCCTGACGATGGCATC
>NZ_JBFUFF010000271.1:0-735 GCF_056403555.1 Rhizobium sp. P2_G2 | reverse complement strand
ATCGCCAAGCAGGACATCGTCATCACCACGGCACTAATCCCCGGCCGGCCGGCGCCAAAGCTGGTGAGCCGCGATATGCTCAAATCGATGAAGCCGGGCTCGATCGCCGTCGATCTCGCCGTCGAGCGCGGCGGCAATATCGAGGGCGCGGTGGCCGGCGAAATCGCCGATGTCGAGGGCGTCAAGGTGATCGGCTATCTCAATGTCGCCGGCCGCATCGCCGCCTCAGCTTCGGCTCTCTATGCCAAGAACCTCGTCACCTTCCTGGAGAAGATGATTTCCAAGGAGACGAAGGAGCTGGCGCTGAAGCTTGACGACGAACTCGTCAAGGCCACCATGCTCACCCATGGCAGAGCGGTCGTGCATCCGAACTTTGGCGGGGCACCGGCTCCGGCCAAGGAGGGCTGAAATGGCAAACGATAGCGTAAACACCGCCCTCCAGAATCTCGACAAGGCCGTGGCTGCCGTCCATGACGCCGTCGCCACCCAGCCCTCGCTCGCCGATGCGGCGCATGCGCTCTCCGGCGGTGTGATCGATCCCTTCGTCTTCCGGCTGGCGATCTTCGTGCTCGCCATCTTCGTCGGTTACTATGTCGTCTGGTCGGTGACCCCGGCGCTGCATACGCCGCTGATGGCGGTGACCAATGCGATCTCCTCGGTGATCGTGGTCGGTGCACTGCTGGCCGTCGGCCTGTCGCTGTCTGGCTGGGCCACCGGCTTCGGCTTCGTTGCGCT
>NZ_JBFUFF010000270.1:0-769 GCF_056403555.1 Rhizobium sp. P2_G2 | reverse complement strand
CCGTTCTCGTCGACTGACCCACAGTGCGCATATTTGGGATCGCCGCGTCGGTCCTCGGGCGCGTACATGCAGACGATTGAGCGGCCCTGAAACAGCCGCCACACTTCCATGTATGTCGGCTTGATTTTCCACGATCCGTCTGGGGCGAGCAAACCGACGCCCGGGCCACCCAACTGGGAGGCCCACACATAGGTCTTGAAGTCGAATTCCGTTATGAACAGGCCGTCCTTGAGCGTCTTGCCCGAAGCCAAGTCGACAAGAGCGAAATTCTCCTTCGTCGAGGGGAAAGCTTCTGTATCAAGCCGCTCGGCACCCATCATATAAGGAGATATCCATTTCCCGGGCAGTACAATCGCGGCCGTTCTTCCAAAAGGGATCGCTCGGGCATATTGGGGCTGCAGAAGGAAGTTGCCAGCAGTATCGATTATCCCGGTTTTGTCGCCAACGAGCACCTCAGCGTGTCCGTCCCTGAACTCGCCCACAAGATCGAACTTTGGCTGGATCGCCATCTTGCCTGAGGCGGTGATGTAGCCATATCGGCCATCCACGCGCACTCCTGCCAGTCCCTCTGAGAAATTGAAGGCCCGCTCGAACTTTTGTGGAATCCGTTGTTCGTGGCTCTCGCTATCAAGATATCCGCAGAGATTGTATGTCCCTCCGCACTTCGCGATCAAGTCTGGGCTGTGACGCTCAGCTGCGGCCGTTGCCGTGAACGGATGCAGGCTGGCGAACGCTGCCACGAGGATTGCTGAAATCTCTGCGCAATGCT
>NZ_JBFUFF010000269.1:0-773 GCF_056403555.1 Rhizobium sp. P2_G2 | reverse complement strand
GCTTGAATGTCATCCAGATCGCCGAGGAATAGCCGCGTGCCAGGCCCTCCGACCAAAGAAGCAGCACATTGACGCCACTGTAGGGCTGGCCGTTGTGGCGCAGCGGCCGGGTGATCCGGCCGTCCGCATGCGCTGTCTTCCAAGGCTGCGTCCACGGGCGGACGCCGTTGGCCAGCTCTTCGATGATCTTGTCGGTGATCCTCGCGTAGATGTCGGCACGTTCATTTGCTGGTTTGCTGGTCATATTCGAACCCTCCGTTCAGGAGGCCGCGCCCATCGCGGCCCGTCGCGGAGGGCCGATCGCAGGGGCGCCGAGGCGGTGAGCCGCACCGGAACGGCCGTAACGAAGTGGAGGACGGCGAAGCCGTTGCGGCTCGCCGCCGGCTCCTGCAGGGCCGACGAACGGGACGGGTCGCAGGGCGAAACCTCATCTTCCCGTTTCATTCCTCGGCCTCTTCGTCGCCGGCCTTGGCAGCGACACAGAAAGGGCCGGTCCTACCAAGGCCGGCCTCTCAGATGATCGATGTGGTGGCGGGGCCGAAACCCCGCCGGAGAGCGGCTCACTCGAACGCCGCCAGTTGCGCCGCCGCCGCCTTGCGATCGAGCGATGCACCGGGTTGATCGACCGGCCGGTCGAAGGGCTTCCAGGTTTCGCCGATGACGTGCTCGTATGCGGCAACGGCGCCTTCGGCCGCCATGCGGAGGGCGTGAGCCTGCACACCCATGTCCGCCGCGAACTCCCGCTTGCGCTGGGCGGCGCTGTCGTAGCCCAC
>NZ_JBFUFF010000268.1:0-783 GCF_056403555.1 Rhizobium sp. P2_G2 | reverse complement strand
GCGCGCGGTCGGCAAGAACCTGGACCGATAGGAGGGCACCATGGCCAGAGCTGTTTCCACCAGACGCACCGCAGTCGTCACCGTCATTGCCTGGATCATCGCACTGCTGATCTTCTTTCCGATCCTCTACACGATCATCACCAGCTTCAAGTCGGAGCAGGAGGCGATCCAGGGCTTCAACCTGATCCCGTCCGGCACGCTGGAAAGCTACTATGACGTGGAGAGCCAGAAGGACTATTTCACGCCCTTCCTCAATTCGGTGTTCCTCTCCGTCGGCTCGACCATCCTGGCGCTGATCGTCGCCGTGCCGGCCGCCTGGTCGATGGCCTTTGCGCCGGCCAAGCGCACCAAGGACATCTTGATGTGGATGCTCTCCACCAAGATGATGCCGGCGGTGGCGGTGCTGTTTCCGATCTACCTGCTGTTTCGCAATTTCGGCCTGCTCGACAGCCGCATCGCGCTCTGCGTCATGCTGATGCTGATCAACCTGCCGATCGTTGTCTGGATGCTCTACACCTATTTCCGCGAAATCCCCGGCGAAATCCTCGAGGCGGCGCGGATGGATGGCGCCACGCTTTGGGGCGAGATCGTCTATGTGCTGACCCCGATGGCGGTGCCCGGCATTGCGTCGACCATGCTGCTCAACATCATCCTTGCCTGGAACGAATCCTTCTGGACGATCCAGCTGACGACTACCAATGCCGCGCCGCTGACTGCCTTCATCGCCTCGTTCTCCAGTCCGCAAGGATTGTTCTGGGCAAAGCTTTCGGCAGCCTCGACGAC
>NZ_JBFUFF010000267.1:0-866 GCF_056403555.1 Rhizobium sp. P2_G2 | reverse complement strand
CCCCATATCTATGTGGTGTGCTGCTCTACGGCAACGCCGCATTCGCAACCGTGGCAAGGCAGCCATCTTCGCGGGCGTCCGCACCGCTCTTAAATCTATGACGGTACGATGTACGCTGTACTGCTCGGAGGCTCAGCCGACTCGGCTGCTGCGCCCCGGCGAGCACCAGCGATTAAAGCTGGCAGCACAGTGACCGTTAATGATCCTTTTGTGCGCCTTTAGAACGTTGACGTCCAGTTACAATACCTCGCGGCTCAGTGCGAAGTGAAGGACGTCGCGTCAGGCGGGACCGCCCTTAGAAGGGCGGCTCAGCTTCGATCTCACCCGCCTGCTCGGCGAGGCTGAAGACCAGATCAGCCTGGGCGAGTTGGAGCTCAGCCATGAGCTGGGGCCGTTCGGAGGCGTCGACAGCGTTCTTCAGCTCGGCACGAAGTTCCTCGATGTGTTGCTCAATCGTCATCGTCTCATCTCCTTTATGAAAGACGGCGACRCGCGGCGGGAGGGAATGTCGGGGTCAAGGATCGCGCCAGCGACCGCCAGAGGCGGTGAGTGGGGGAGCCGATTTTGTTGGAGTGGAGGGAACCGGAGCGGAGGCAAAATTGGGGGAACCGCTCGTCCTTGAGGCCGGCATTTCGTCCCGGCACAATGGAAAGATCTGAGCAGACTATTCCGGTTGGTGTGCCACCAAAAAAGCCGGGGCGGGCTCGATGCCCGCTTCCGGCTTTCCGAAAGTGACCGATTGGCCCCGCCTTTTCGGCGGGGCCGTGACCGGGGCTCAGTCCCGGTTGGGGCGAGCCCAGATCAGCTGGTAGCCCTCCTCGCCGTCGACCTCGGTCAGCGTGGCGTAGATCGGCGCTGGGAAACTC
>NZ_JBFUFF010000266.1:0-871 GCF_056403555.1 Rhizobium sp. P2_G2 | reverse complement strand
CTGTGCGACCTCTTCACCCGCCTCGCAAACGGCCACCTCGTCAAAGACATCGATGCTCTGATGCCATGGGCTTACGCCGCCCGCATCAAGGCCTCACAATGAGCTCGTCAGATACTCGTCGGTGAGCTCACACCGGCCCCCAGGCAAACCTATCAAGCCGCTGCAACTGACAAATCAATGGGGCGCAGACGCCGCATACGAACTATCTCGGCAATACGAGTTGCAGCGGAATTTAAACAGGGAGTTGGGACTGGGGATGAAAATGTGAGGGAGCCGGCGCGTACGTCGGCGAGTTTTAATGCAGTACTGCTGAACCGCGCCGTTTCCTGACGGTCTTACTTTCGGTCAATCCTCCGGCGGCAGGTCGTCTTCGTCGATGTTCATCTCCAGGCGGAAGCCTGCTACGTCAGCATGGCCATATCTCAATTTTGCACCATGTAGCACTGCGAATTTTATCTTGTCAGCCGCCAGCATCGTCAACAGATGCGGAAGCACGTCGGATGGCAGCGAAAATAGCCGCTCAAGATGTCCACGATAAAGGCTGAGGGTTACCGATAGGAGTCGTATGCGGTATGACCTGCCACGGGTAATTTCCTCCAGAATGGATTAGAGTCCGGCCCATTGAAGGACGGACGCATGAAGAAGCAGAGATTTACGGAAGAGCAGATTATTGCGGTTCTGAAGGAGCAGGAGGCTGGCGCGAAGGTAGCCGACCTGTGCCGCAAGCACGGAGTTTCCGAAGCGACATTTTACAATTGGAAAGCCAAATACGGCGGCATGGAAGTGTCCGAGGCCAAGCGTCTGAAGGCGCTGGAAGAGGAGCGGCATGGAAGTGTCCGAGGCCAAGCGTCTGAAGGCGCTGGAAGAGGAG
>NZ_JBFUFF010000265.1:0-1034 GCF_056403555.1 Rhizobium sp. P2_G2 | reverse complement strand
GCTGAAACCCATCACGGCATGAAATCGGCATAGGGGGCGATCGTATATGATCGCACCCCTGCCACACCACCCGGCATGCGGGTCCGCACCGGGCGGTTCGAGAGATTGAGGTCAGGTGAGTCTGGGCATTCCGAGTTGGTCTGCCCATTTGATCGTGAGGACGGTGTTGAGGAGTTTTGCGCTGTTGCGCCACCAGCGGCGGGCGTTTGCCGCCACTTGGTTCGCCACATCCAGGCTTGCTGCTCTGGCCGTCAGTTCCCGAAAGATGGTCCTGCCGCGCTTCCATTGCTTGAGCTGGATCGCCCTCAGGCGGTGGCGCATCCACTCGTCCAGCTCTCGCCAGATCCGAGGTGTTTGCGCCAGCCTGAAGTAGGCTTTCCATCCGCGCACGAAGACGCCCAACCGTTCTGCCACGGCTTTCAGAGACCGTCCTGTCACCCGCGACGTCAGGTCACGCACGCGATCCTTGAACGCCTTGATGGCCTTGTCGGCCACCCGTCGCATGACCACTCCCCGGTTTCGCCAGAAGGCGTAGCCGAGGAATTTGCGGCCGAAGACGCTGGCAACGGCGCTCTTGGTCTCATTCACTGTCAAGTGAAGTCGGCCATAGAGGCGCCGCAGCAGAGCCATTACCCGCTCACCCGCCCGCCGTGACCGCACATAGACGTTGCAGTCGTCGGCATAGCGGCAGAAGGCATGGCCCCGCCGTTCAAGTTCCTTGTCCACCTCGTCCAGCAGCAGGTTGGCCAGCAGCGGCGACAGCGGTCCGCCCTGCGGCGTGCCTCTGGTTCGCTTGATGGTCGCATCCCCATCGACGATGTCGGCGTTCAGGTAAGCCCGTACCAGGCGGATGACGCCAGGATCGGGGATTTTCCTGCGCAGACGGTCGATCAGGATGTCGTGGTCAACCCGGTCGAAGAACTTCTCCAGGTCCACGTCCACCACGATCCGCCGCCCGGACTGCACGAACGATTGCGCCGCAAGAACGGCATCGTGCGCACTACGCCCCGGACGGAAGCCGTAGCTGTGCTGGC
>NZ_JBFUFF010000264.1:0-1052 GCF_056403555.1 Rhizobium sp. P2_G2 | reverse complement strand
CCTTCAACTCATCGGTCAATCTCGGCGGCGGCACCGACACGATCAGCCTGACCTCCACGTCGGCCGTTCTCAACGGGCTTGCCGACGGTAGCCTCATCAATGTCGAGGTGATCTCGGCGGCGCAGGCATTTGGCGTCAACATCAACCTGGCCAACCAGACTGAAGGGTTCACGATAATCGGGAGCGGCGGCAGCGATGTCATTGTCGGCGGCAGCGGAAACGATGCTGTCACTGATTACAACGGCGGGAACAACGACATCGATGTTGGCGAAGGTAACAACTTCGTACAGCTTGGATTTCAAGGTTTCGATAGAATCGTGGCGGGTTCCGGAAACGATGTGATCCGGGATAACGGCGGTGGCGCATACATAGACGCCGGCGATGGCACGAACACAATACAGGGCGGCAATGGCGACTACACGGTTCTGACCGGCTCAGGAGCAGACAACATACAGGTCGGAAACGGCAACCAATATATTGATGCAGGTGATGGCGATAACACGATATTCGTGCCTAATGCTGTTGCGACTATCCTCTCTGGCAGTGGAAACGATGACATCGGTCTCGGGGCAGGCGCCTACACGATCAACGCTGGGGGCGGTAACAACCATGTGACGGGATATGGCGGCACCGTCAATATCATTACCGGGTCGGGAAACGACGTTGTCTCCCTAAGAGGTTGGGGCGTGACCGGCGGCAGCACGATTGACGCGGGTGACGGCAATAACTCCATTTCTACCGATACCGACGGATCTACAGTCGGCAATGATTTTATCACGACCGGATCAGGCAACGACACGATCAGCACCCATGCAGGCGACGATACGATCACCGCCGGCGGTGGGGCCGATACGCTCGACGGCGGCGCCGGGGACGACACCTTCAATCTGGCGAGCGGCGATTTCGTAGCTGGCGAGTCGATCGCCGGCGGCACCGGCGGCGATCAGATCGTACTGACAACATCCGGCAACATCATAGACTTTACCGCCGGCACGCTGAGCGGGATCGAGACGCTGATCGGCAGCAACGGCGACGACGGGCTGACACTGACA
>NZ_JBFUFF010000263.1:0-1132 GCF_056403555.1 Rhizobium sp. P2_G2 | reverse complement strand
CAATATGATGCTGCATGGCGCTGGTGCATCGGTCGTATTGCGAGCGGAATTCGGTCTCCGATGCCGCGGCTATGCGGTAGCTTTTCTACACCGGACGGATTTCGGGCGTGCGCAGGCCAGCATGTGATTGAGGACTGCGCAGCTGAGGGCAGCTTCCGTCTGTTGGGCGGCGAATGAACGTGCCCGCAGCCGACGGCCGATGATCGATTTGTAACGACCGATCGCGGTCTCGACCAGAGATCGCTTGCCGTAACCGGTCGCGGCCTGCCATTTCATTCGACCATTGGCGTTGATCTYCGCGATATGCCGGTGGCGTTGACGGGAGGGATCGTCTTGCTGACGCTCCACCGCATTGGCACGCGGCGGAATGATCACCTCGGCATCGGCGGTGTGCTTGGTGACGGCATCGTAGGTCGGCTCACCGTCATAGGCTCCATCGGCCGTGAACTGGCTGATCGGTGTGTCGATCTGGTCGAGTAGCCGCTCCACCTGCGAGGCGTCGCCGGCATCCTGGTCGGTCATGACGTGAGCGATGATGTCGCCGCTATCGGCATCCAGCGCCAGGTGCAGTTTGCGCCAACCCCTTCGGGATTTGACACCATGCTTTTCCTCCAGCCATTGGCCAGCGCCGTAGATTTGCAGCCCTGTGCTATCGATCAGGACGTGGACAGGCCACTTTTCCGAGGGATGATTACATTGCCGCTTGTCCGGCATTCTCGGCTTGCCTGCCCGACGACTCAAGGTCGTATGATCGGGAACGGCGAGATCTAGTCCCATCAGCTTCAGAACCGATGTGACAAAACCTTCCGTCTGGCGCAGCCGAAGGCCGAACACCAGTCCCAGCGTCAGAGCGGCCTCTATCGCCAGATCCGAGTAGCGTGGCTGGCCACCGCGTGTCGTGCGCTTCGGAGCCCGCCAGGACGACAAAGCTTCCGGTGTCATCCAAAGCGTCAGGCTGCCGCGTCGACGAAGCCCTGCCTCGTACTCATGCCAGTTCGTCACCTTGAATTTCATCTTGCCTATGTGATGGCGTCGTGAGGCATTGTGCTTGAAGGGCATCGTGGCGGAGACCAGTTATCGGGCTGGCCCAGCATCTACGACACCGCGTTTAACGATCCCTGCACCAAGGCTG
>NZ_JBFUFF010000262.1:0-1267 GCF_056403555.1 Rhizobium sp. P2_G2 | reverse complement strand
CAATACGAGCGACGGGCTGTTAACTTCCTGTTAACCCTTTTTCCCTTGACCCAACCGCCGACTCGTACCAATTTACGCTCAAATTCGATTTTTACCAAAATGAGCGTTTCTTATGGCTTCCATCGCTACTGTGAAAAAAGAGCGTGCATCCGCAATTCCATCGCTCACACGCCTTATTGAAGCCGACGCGGACCTGCTAAGTGCCCAACTGCAGCAGTTGCGGGCTCGGGCATTTCCGCCGTCTGCACAGAAACAACTTCGCAAGTTCATGGCTGGTGAAGCAGCAAAACTAATCGGCATAAGTGATGCATACCTTCGCACGCTAGCACTGGAAGGTTCTATTCCAGAAGCCGAGAAGAATGGAGCTGGAAGGCGTTTGTATTCGCTCGACCAGATCCACGAAATCCGGCGCTATTTAAGCGCAAGCAAAAAGGGGTATTCGCCGCGCCGAGAACAAGGAGAACCGCTCCAGGTAATCGCCGTAACTAATTTCAAAGGCGGTTCGGGGAAGACGACCACAGCTGCACATCTCGCCCAATATTTCGCACTGAGAGGCTACCGGACGCTCGCAGTCGATCTCGATCCTCAGGCGTCCCTTTCTGCATTGTTCGGCCTGCAGCCAGAGTTTGACCTTGGACCAAACGAAACAATCTATGGCGCAATTCGATATGACGACCAACAGGTGCCAATGAAATCTGTTGTTAGAAAGACCTATTTCTCCGGTCTCGACATCGTGCCGGGAAATCTAGAGCTCCAGGAATTCGAACATGACACCCCTCGCATATTGAGCGAGCGTAGCCGCAACAAGGAGCGGCTATTTTTCACCCGTATTGCCGACGCTTTGCAAAGCGTTGAAAGCGACTACGACGTTGTGGTGCTCGATTGCCCGCCATCGCTCGGATATTTGACACTATCCGCTCTCTGCGCCGCTCGGAGCGTGACCGTTACAATTCATCCACAGATGCTAGATGTTGCGTCGATGTCGCAATTCCTCCACATGACGGCGGGCCTCTTTGATGTCGTAGAGCGGGCGGGGGGGAACGCCGAGTATGATTTCTTCCGCTACGTGGTTACTCGCCACGAGCCAAGTGATGGTCCACAAGGACAGATCGTGGGCCTCCTTAAGAGTCTGTTCGGCGATCGCGTGCTGACGAATGCGGTCTTGAAATCAGCCGCGATCTCGGATGCGGGGATTACGAAGCAGACCTTATATGAAGTCGGGAGAGAGAACTTTCATCGAGCCACCTACGATCGGGCAATCGAATCG
>NZ_JBFUFF010000261.1:0-1271 GCF_056403555.1 Rhizobium sp. P2_G2 | reverse complement strand
TGACCTGCCACTGAACTTTCATCCAGTGGCGATTAGAGCCTCGGCGGTTCTGGATACGCCACTTGGCGCGGTGGTAGCAACCGGCGGAAACGCGAAGCTTTCATCTTGCGCAGCGTTGGAGCCGGTTGCGGCGAGGGTCCCGGCGTAATCCGCCGGGGTCAGATATCCGAGCGATGAGTGTGGCCGGAATTGGTTGTAGTCTTCGATCCATTCGGCAATAGCGCTTCGGGCGTGATCGAGGCCGAAGAACAGGCTTTCATTGAGCAGCTCGTCGCGCATGCGCCCGTTGAAACTCTCCACATAACCGTTCTGCATCGGCTTTCCGGGCGCGATGTAGTGCCACTCGACCCTGTGGTCTTTCGACCAGGCCAGGATGGCATTCGAGGTGAGTTCTGTGCCGTTGTCGGAGACGATCATGCCGGGTTTGCCGCGTCGTTGGATGAGTGTCGTCAACTCCCTTGCGACGCGACGCCCCGAGATCGAGGTGTCAGGGATAGCCGCCAGGCATTCGCGCGTGACATCATCAACGATGTTGAGCACGCGGAAGCGCCTGCCGCAAACAAACTGATCATGGACGAAATCCAATGACCAGCGAGCGTTGGCCTTTGCCTCGACCAGGATCGGCGCACGCGTGCCGACGGCACGCCGCCGGGCCTTGCGCTTGCGCACGGAAAGTCCTTCCTCGCGGTAAAGACGATAGATGCGATTGACGCCGGACGGCTCTCCATCCCGCCGGAGCAGGATGAACAGCCTCCTGTATCCGAAGCGCCGTCGCTCGTTTGCAAGATCGCGCAGCTTTGCCCGCAGCGCCACCTCTGGCGGCCGGCAGGACCGGTAGCGGATCATCTTGCGGTCCGCGGATATGATCTGGCAGGCYCGCCGTTCCGAAAGACCCATCACGGCCTTCAGATGCGTGACAGCGTCACGCTTGGCGGCAGGCCCTACCATTTTTTTGCCAGAAGCTCGCGAAGTGCGGCTGCATCCAGCATCTGCTCGGCGAGCAACTTCTTCAGCTTGGCATTCTCCTCTTCCAGCGCCTTCAGACGCTTGGCCTCGGACACTTCCATGCCGCCGTATTTGGCTTTCCAATTGTAAAATGTCGCTTCGGAAACTCCGTRCTTGCGGCACAGGTCGGCTACCTTCGCGCCAGCCTCCTGCTCCTTCAGAACCGCAATAATCTGCTCTTCCGTAAATCTCTGCTTCTTCATGCGTCCGTCCTTCAATGGGCCGGACTCTAATCCATTCTGGAGGAAATTACCCGTGGCAGGTCA
>NZ_JBFUFF010000260.1:0-1354 GCF_056403555.1 Rhizobium sp. P2_G2 | reverse complement strand
TATGCCTTCTACGACGATAAGCCGATCCTCAGCGGTAATGTCGGCCTGGACCAAACGCCAGTCTCGGGCGGCGGCGCTACGGTTTATACGGGCACTTCGGGAAATGACTCGTTGCTTTCCAACGTCAACACTGGAAACGAAACTTATGTAGGGCTTGACGGTAACGACTTCCTGCAAGGCGGTGCCGGTGCCGATGTGCTCAACGGAGGCAATGGATCTGATACGGCGTCCTATGCCGGTTCGGTTGCGGGGGTGAATGTCAATCTCCAGACAGGCGCCGCTTCGGGCGGCTCTGCGACCGGAGACACCTTCATCAGCATAGAGAACCTGCTTGGATCCAGCTTTTCAGATACGCTGACAGGTAATTCCGGCGTCGACTTCCTGAACGGCGCTGCCGGCGCCGACACGCTGATCGGCGGAGCTGGCAATGACGGCTATTTTGTCGACAATCCCGGTGATATCGTCATCGAGGCTGCCGGCGGCGGTGATGACCACGTCTATTCGAGCGTATCCTACGCGCTGGGCGCAAATGTCGAACATTTGACGCTCACCGGTGGCGCAGACGTGAATGCCACGGGAAATGAACTCAACAACTGGATTGCCGGCAACAGCGGCGCCAACACGGTGAGCGGCGGCACAGGTGACGACACGCTCTACGGAGATGCCGGCAACGACGTGATTGACGGAGGCTCAGGCAATGATGTTATCGAAGGCCAGAGCGGCCAGGACCGTCTGACTGGCGGTGCAGGGGCCGACCGGTTCATGTTCCGGCAGAATGCCGTCACTTTCACGGGCGTTGACCATATCACCGACTTTAGCGCAGGTGACAAACTGGTGTTTGACGTCACCTCCGGCCCAACCGGCCCCTTGAATGCAAATGCGTTCAGGATCGGCACAGCGGCACTCGACGCAGATGATCGCTTCATCTACGACCAAGCCCATAATACGCTCTACTACGACAGCGATGGCAACGGGTCGGCTGCGAAGGTGCAGATCGCCGTGTTTGACAACGGTTATGCACTGACGGCGTCTGACATCCAGCTTTGGTGACAAAAGCCGGTCGCGGGTAAATCCATCGCCCGTGACCGATCCTGTGTGTAGTGCGGCTCCTCCCTACCCGGGGATGCCCTGGGCAACGGGAAGGGGTGACGACCTTTGGGCCTGTTTGATCAGGTCGGCATAGATGCAATCCATCCGATCCAGTTTTGCCGACCACAGGGCGGTTTGCCGGACATGCTCGTAGGCGGCGACACCCATCTTTCGGCGTAGCGCAGCATCCGTCGCCAGCCGGCGGATCGCCTCGGCGACATCGATTGCCAGCGCGTCGGGCGTGGTGGCGGAGAGCTTTACGGCA
>NZ_JBFUFF010000259.1:0-1358 GCF_056403555.1 Rhizobium sp. P2_G2 | reverse complement strand
CCTTCGGCGATGTCACCGAAGAAGAAAGCAGTGCACCACGCTTCAACTCGTCCCCAGGTCCAAAGGCAAAGCTGGTATCGCTGCCGTCCGGCGCAAATTGAAGCAGAATATGACTGCCATCGCTGCCGTTGCTTTCATAGCTATGGATGCTACCGTCGGGATAGAGCGATATCCGAACGAAATCTTGGGCGCTGTTGTAATTGCCTGCTGGAGCCTCACTACCATCAGGTCGAAATCGCAGGACCGTGGCGTCCGCATCGTTGTCATAACCAATGGAGTAAGCAATCTTACCGTCATTGTTTAAGTGAACGTAAAGATTTCCAGGTGGCGGCAGCGCCATTCTACCCTCCCCATACGAGCGCTCTACACAATTCTCAACGCGCCAAATTGCGGGGACAATAGAATGTCTCGGTCACCGCATTAGTAAGACAATGGTTACCATAATTTCTTTTGTTGTCAATTTACTACAAGTTTCAGATCAACTGCAAAGTCGGCCGGCAGACAGCCGCTCATACTCACCCATCAGAGCCGCTTTTTGATGGCACCATACGACAACCCTGAGAGCTGCGGATGGTTCGGATGGTCGCGCGGCGAAAGCATCCGGAGGTTTTTGGGGCGCACAAAGCGATCACGACCTGCACGAGTCGCGGCCGTACTTCCTTGACGTCTCCAGCCTGAACCCGCTTCGTCGTGAGCGTTCACCAACGTGTTCAAATAATGAAATCTCCAGCCGTTAGCGTCACATGGGATTACGAGCTTCAGCACGGCATCTGAACCGGTGTCGAAGTTTCCGTCATGATTGAGATCGACGTAGACGAAAGTATTCTTCGCACCTACAAACTGCGAAACAGCATCGTAGGTCACGCCTCCGACGTGGAAGAAGTTCGCTGAAGGCGCCGTTTGCTCGGCAGCGGCGGTGCCGTTTGACTGGAAAACATTCGTTGATGCGAGGCCGAAAGCGACGAAGTCGAACTTATCCGTGCCAGTGACGAAGTCGTTGAGCGTGTCGAAGTTACTGGCTGTGGAATCGCTCTGGGTCCGGAAGACGAAGCGGTCGCCTCCATCGCCACCTATGAGCACATCTCCTCCGCCCGAGCCACTAGTCGCATCATTGCCAGCGCCGCCGACAATCATATCAGTGCTCGACGAGCCTGTAATTTTGAAGCCCTCACTTTGGGCACTGAGATCAAGCTTTGTTGAGCCGGTCAACGGCGCACACTAGATTTTGACAATCTGTGTATCGTTCACGCTGGCGAAGTTGGAGCCGATTTGCAGCGTGTCTATACCTGCGCCACCATTCAGCAAGGTATCATTCTGCGCTCCGACGATTCCATCGTTGCCCGATCCAGCTGTAATGC
>NZ_JBFUFF010000258.1:0-1379 GCF_056403555.1 Rhizobium sp. P2_G2 | reverse complement strand
CTATAGTGTCGTCGCCCAGTCCAGCATTGATGCTGTCTACCCCCGTTCCACCAGTGATCGCATCGGCGCCCGATGAGCCTGTAATGGTGAACGCTTCAGTCTGGTTGGCGAGATTCAGTGCGACCGCCGCGGTGAGCAGCACATTTTCGATATTTGCAATCTGGGCATTGCTGGTGCTYGKRAASGCYGCACCGATGTTCAGGGTATCGTTGCCAYTGCCGCMGTTGAGCAGCGTGTCGTTCTGGGCAGCGATCAGGGTGTCGTTACCAAATCCGCTTGTGAGGGCGTCCGCGAAGCCGCTCCCGATTATCGTGAACCCTTCAGTCTGGTTGGCCAGGTTGATGTTGACGCCAAATGCCTGCGCCGCCGAGATCACCTCGACATTGATGAGGCTACCGTCGGCAAGCCCGTTGAGAACGGCCGACGTGGAGGTCAGGCTGATCGTGTCGGTGCCGCCGCCGAGATTGACCGATGAGTTGAAGGCGTCCAATTGTTCGCCGCTCAAGGTGACCGAGTCGCTGCCGTTCGAGCCGGTGAGATTGCGTCCCTCGACGCTAACCAGCGTCGGGTTGTTTGCGCCCAAGATGTCGACCGTGCCGGTCACGTTGACATTGATGTAGTCGGCTCCCGATTCCAGGTCGATGGTGCTGAACGCTGCATATTGAGCCGCGCTCAGTGTCAGCCCGTCGTCGCCGTTGCTGCCGATCAGCGTCTCGATCCCGCTCAGCGTGCCGGCGGTAAAGTCTATGATGTTGCCGGATGTTGTCAGTACGATCTGATCGCCGCCGGTGCCGCCGGCGATCGACTCGCCAGCTACGAAATCGCCGCTCGCCAGATTGAAGGTGTCGTCCCCGGCGCCGCCGTCGAGCGTATCGGCCCCGGCCCCGCCGTCGAGCGTATCAGCCCCGTCGCCGCCGACTAGCGTGTCATTGCCGCCGAGGCCATAGATCACGTCATCGCCTGCGGTTCCCATCAAGGACTCGGAGAATGAATGCCCGGTAATCGTCTGGCCGAGGCCAATAACTTGACCAGGCTGATAGCCACCAAGGTTGATGGCGGTAAGTTCCGTGGCGGTGATACCGCTGAGGATTGCAAGGGTGACGGGGTCGCCCGGCCCGGACGAGCCGTCCATATCGACTTGGATAAATGTATCATTGCCGCTTTGCACAAGACGGAGAAATCCGCTGGTGAACGGATCACTGTTTCCCGGATAGTTTGGGATGAACTGCAGGAGGTAGGCGATATCGAGGACGTCACCGGTATCGCCTGCGGTAAAGTCGGTGATGGTGATGCTGACATTGCTGTCGAGCTTGTAGGTGTCGTTGCCGGCGCCACCGGTCACGGTACCATTGATGTTGGTCAGTGTCAGGGTATCGTTG
>NZ_JBFUFF010000257.1:0-1395 GCF_056403555.1 Rhizobium sp. P2_G2 | reverse complement strand
CATGCGCTCTCCGGCGGTGTGATCGATCCCTTCGTCTTCCGGCTGGCGATCTTCGTGCTCGCCATCTTCGTCGGTTACTATGTCGTCTGGTCGGTGACCCCGGCGCTGCATACGCCGCTGATGGCGGTGACCAATGCGATCTCCTCGGTGATCGTGGTCGGTGCACTGCTGGCCGTCGGCCTGTCGCTGTCTGGCTGGGCCACCGGCTTCGGCTTCGTTGCGCTGATCCTGGCCTCGATCAACATCTTTGGCGGCTTCCTGGTCACCCAGCGCATGCTCGCCATGTACAAGAAAAAAGACAAGTGAGGCTCGGCCGATGAATGTCAGTTTCGCAGCCTTCCTCTATCTCGTCTCYGGCGTGCTGTTCATCATGGCRCTCAGGGGKCTGTCGCATCCSTCGACCAGCCGCAAGGGCAATACCTATGGCATGGTSGGCATGGCGATYGCCATYCTCACCACGCTGGCGCTGGCCAAGCCGTCGCTACCCGCCTTCGGCCTGATCGTGCTCGGCCTGGCCATCGGCGGCAGCATCGGTGCGGTGATCGCCCGGCGTATTGCCATGACCGCGATGCCGCAACTGGTTGCCGGCTTCCACTCGCTGGTCGGCCTCGCCGCGGTGCTGGTGGCGGCAGGCGCGCTCTATGCACCGGCCTCGTTCGGCATTGGTGACGTCGGCTCTATTCATGCCCAGGCGCTGGTGGAAATGTCGATCGGCGTCGCCATCGGCGCCATCACCTTCACCGGTTCGGTCATCGCCTTCCTCAAGCTTGATGGCCGCATGTCGGGCAAGCCGATCATGCTGCCGATGCGGCATGTGATCAATGCCGCGATCTTTGCCGCGATCATCATTCTCGTCGGCGTGCTGGTCGGCACGGAAAGCCATGTGGTGTTCTGGCTGATCGTGCTTCTGGCGCTGGCCTTCGGCGTGCTGCTGATCATCCCGATCGGCGGCGCCGACATGCCGGTCGTCGTCTCGATGCTCAACTCCTATTCCGGTTGGGCCGCCGCCGGCATCGGTTTCACGCTCGGCAATCTGGCGCTGATCATCACCGGCGCCCTGGTCGGCTCGTCGGGTGCGATCCTCAGCTACATCATGTGCAAGGGCATGAACCGCTCGTTCATCTCGGTCATTCTCGGCGGCTTCGGCGGCGAGACGGGTGGACAGGCGCAGGATAATTCCGACAAGACGGTCAAGCTCGGCTCGGCCGAGGATGCAGGCTATCTGATGGCCAATGCATCGAAGGTGATCATCGTGCCCGGCTATGGCATGGCGGTGGCGCAGGCGCAGCATGCGCTCAGGGAAATGGCCGACACGCTCAAGAAGGCCGGGGTCGAGGTCAAATATGCCATCCATCCGGTGGCCGGCCGCATGCCGGGCCATATGAACGTGCTGCT
>NZ_JBFUFF010000256.1:0-1401 GCF_056403555.1 Rhizobium sp. P2_G2 | reverse complement strand
GAATTGGCGCGGCCGGCCGCTTGAAAGCCGCATGGCCGTGGTCGAATTGATCGGCGCAACCACGACAACGACCGGCCTCAAGGTTGAATGCGCCATCGACACCCGCACCTACCAAAAGGGCGTCAAGGTCTCCAATGCCCAGATGGCAAGCCTCAATATCATAGGCGACCCGTTCCATCCGGAGTGGAACTACACTATCACACCAAGAAACATGTAGCGCTTATTGTCCGAACCGTCCTTAGGAGCCGGTACGAAACTATCGCTGCGTTTTCTAGAAGCGTTCATTGATCGTAGCGGCGTGCCTGTTGTTTGAGCTTCTTGATGCGATGGCGCTGGTATGCGTCGATTTGGCTGAACAGCGGTACTTTTCGTTCGAAGACCAGGTGGGTGATGGAGACCAAGTGCGGCGTTTTGGCATGAGGACCGCCGATGTCCAAAGCGCACATAATTCCGCCTTCCTCGCCCATATAGAAGACACTCACCACGTTGCATCTCGCCGGAATAGCCACATCGGGAGACTTCTTCGACAGTGTCTGCATCAGGGATGCGGAAAGCCTGGTTTCGACGGGAAGGGATGCTTCCAACGCATCAACAAGGCGGTTGGTCTTATCAGGGTCGTCGATCATTCTTCCCCCTCGAAACTGGCCACGGGTCTATTGGCATCGTCAGCTACGATGAGTGTCGGTGCGATCGTATAGTTCCACTCACCATGGAAGTCGTCGCATCTGAGATTGATCGCATCCATTTCCGCGTCGCAGACCTTAATGGCTTTGGGATATTCATTCTCGTCGAGACAGCACCGCACCTCAAGCCCGGTCGTTGTGGTCGTCGATCCGATGAACTGGCGGATCGCCTCGTGGCTGATCAACGGTTTGCCGCGCCAGTTCTGCGTGATGAAGGCAAACAACCGATGTTCGATGCGATTCCATTTGCTCGTCCCGGGAGGGTGATGGGCGACGGTTATGGAAAGTCTGGCCTCGTTGGCGAAGGCCTGCAGTTCGCGTTTCCATAAGCGAACACGAAAGCCATTGCTGCCCCCACAATCGGCGGTGATGAGCAGGCTGGTTGCGTCTGGATATCGGCTCTTGCCCAAGTGGAGCCACCAGCGTCGAATGCTTTCGACCGCAAACGCCGCGGTGTCGTGATCGGTGCCGAGATTGACCAAGCCGACGTTGGCCGCAATGTCATAAACGCCATAGGGCGCGATGAACCGCGCCGGATTTGCCGGAGACCCCAACTCGTGAGAAGTAGGGTCTATGACAAGCAAGACGACGAACAAATTTTCCCCTGAAGTCCGCGCCCGCGCCGTTCGAATGGTGTCGGAACATGAGGCCGAACATTCTTCGCGATGGGCGGCTGTTTCCTCGATCGCGGCCAAGATTGGCTGCTCGGCACACACGC
>NZ_JBFUFF010000255.1:0-1413 GCF_056403555.1 Rhizobium sp. P2_G2 | reverse complement strand
CTAGTACCTCTGCACAGAGATTATGACTCTTTGGCGATTGGGTTTGGGTATGCTTTGGCAAGTTTGGCGCGGGCTTGCTCGGTTGAGAACATCCATTTGATGCGGGCTCCACTTTGATTGCGWCGGTGTTCCCAAGCGGCGACTTCGGCGATGAGGCGATCGTGGCTTTCGATGCGGCGGTTAAGACATTGGCCGCGCAACACGCCGATTTCGATCTCGACCATGTTGAGCCAACTGGCATGCTTGGGCGTGTAATGGAATTCCAGGCGTCTCAGGATACGGCGCGCCTCGYAGGCCGGCAGGGCCTGGTAGAGGGCGGCCGGTGTGTGGGTCGACAGATTGTCGAGCACGACACGGATGGTCTCGGCCCCGGGATGGTGCAGATCGACGAGATCGCGCATGCATTGGGCGAAGTCGTCGGCCGTACGCCGGGCAGTGACTTTTACCTTGCGCCAGGATCGGTGAGCATCAAGGAAGACGAACAAGTTGGCGGTGCCGTTGCGCTTGTATTCGCAGTCGTAACSCTCCAACCGGCCTGGTGCGGCTGGGATCGGCAGCCGCACTTCGCCAATGAGTTGGGTCGGGCTTTCGTCGAAGCACACCACAGGCCGTGCCGGGTCGGGCTCTTCRGCATAGAGGTCAAGCACATCCTCCATGCGCGCGACATATTCGGCGTCGATCTTGGGGATACACCACATGTCCCTGCGCCATGGCTTGAGATCGTTTTCGACCAGGCGCCGGCGTACCGTCTCACGCGACAGCTGTTCATGCTCGGTCAGCCTGACGAACGCGTCGGCCAGCAACTGCAGTGTCCAGCGGCTGCAGCCCGGCGGTGGGCTGGAGCAGGCGGTGGCCACCAGCAGCGCTTCTTCCTTGCCGGTCAGCTTGCGCTCCGCACCAGGGCGCGCCTCTTCGYTAAGCGCCGCCTCAAGGCCCATCTCCACGAAGCGACGCCTGGTGCGATAGACCGTCGAGCCGCTGGCCACCACGGTGGCGGCAATCGCCTCGTCGCCCAGGCCAGCATCGGCGGCCAGCAGGATCTGCGCCCGCTTGAGCTTGCGTGCCGCATGCTTGCCAGYGCTCAGTAGGCTCATAAGTTCGTCGCGTTCGGCTTGGTCGAGATCGACACGATAGCGTATATTCATCCGCAAGGCCTCCTTTGGGTATGGAGGTCCCGGATGAATCGAAAAATGAATCAATTACTTGACCAAAAGTTGCCAGARGCGCCGCGCTTCACCGACAAGCAGGGCCAGTATCTCGCCTTTATCTGGGCCTACAGCCAGATCAATGGGCGCGCACCGGCCGAACGCGACCTGCAACGCTATYTCGGCGTCACCCCGCCATCCGTCCACCAGATGCTGCTCACGCTCGAAAGCAACGGCCTGATCCGCAGGCAGCCACGCATCGCACGCA
>NZ_JBFUFF010000254.1:0-1452 GCF_056403555.1 Rhizobium sp. P2_G2 | reverse complement strand
GACAAGGCCGCGGGCTTCGTCTTGCTACCGCGCCGATGGGTTGTCGAAAGAACATTTGCTTGGCTCGGGCGTTGCCGCCGCCTCGCCAAGGATTGGGAAAAGTCCATCGAAAGCTCAACAGCATGGGCGCAAATCGCTTCAATCCGAATGCTCACAAGGCGCATCGCAAGATATTGGATCTACGAATGAACTTATGAATCGGGCTCTAAGAAACCAGGGACCCGCCATATTTCTACGGCATCGCTCGTGGCATTGACGAGCGTCAGGTTAGACCCGATCGTGTCCGCAAATCGGTGGGCGCGGAAGATACCTTCGTCGAGGATATCAATGATCTCGAACCCGCGATGGCAGAACYGAGGCCACTCGCCGAAAAAGTCTGGCGCTATTGTGAGGCGCAGGGCATCAGCGGCAAGACCGTGACCGTGAAAATCAAATATTCGGACTTCACCCAGGCGACCCGCAGTCGGACCGGCACAGTGCCGTTCGCAAACATGGCTGATGTATTCGACGCGGCATCTGCACTTCTGGCGACTGCCTAACGGACATCCGCTGCGGCTCGTTGAACCAATGCTGCCCGTAGGCCGGCTCTCCGGGATTGCGCAGGTCGATGATGCTGGCGCTGACCCCGTTCGTATCGATCACCTGGGTCGGTTTGCCCTTTTCGTCGGCGTCCTCGATCGTGTGCGAAAAGCGCGTGACCATCGCCTCGCCGGGATTGATCGGCTCGACCTCGTTGCCCTTGCCAGCGTCATCGCTCTGCTGGTCGTCCGAGCTATTGGCGTCCTGGTCGTCGGCCGATTGCGCCTTCTCTGCTGCAATAGCGCGATCCACGCGCCACATTTCATCGCTTAAAGCTGGAGAAATCGCCAGAATTCCTGCGATCAGGGCGCTCGACAGCAGCCGTTTCGAGCTTCGTGCAGTAACGATATCCGGCCTGACATTCGGTGAAACTCCACCCATTGCTTGCTCCATCATAGATCGGAAGTGCCCTGCACCTCCTCTTATCTTTTGAAGTTATTTGACCGGCCGCCAGCACGTTTTGATCGTGATCAACGCGTTGTTTCGGTTGATGTCGAAATGCCGGAAGTGACTGGAAGGTGAGGAATCCCGATATATTTTGCGCTCGGACCGCGGGGGCGCGGCGACACATTTTGGAGCGCCAGTGTTTTTGAACTCACGCGTATGGGATAAAGTGTCAGCGTCTTTAGTTGTGAAGAGCTGAGCGACGGCGACGCCGTTTCGGGGCCGCGGCAATGGTAGAATTCGCAGCGTTGTCTGATATTGGTCCCGGACGAGGCGGCCCGACCAGCGTGGTCGGGCCGCATAAAAGGCGTTACTCGCAGACGCGCACGCGGGTCACGTAAGCAAGATGTCCGTGGCGATAGTGCCGAATTTTCTTGATATAGCACGGGCCCGGAGCGACACCGATAACGATCCGGGGGCCCCAATAGC
>NZ_JBFUFF010000253.1:0-1530 GCF_056403555.1 Rhizobium sp. P2_G2 | reverse complement strand
AGGAGGTGATCTGGTCGTTGCCGTTGCCGCCGTAGAAGGTGTTGAGGCCGAATGCGTCCGACAGCTGGTCATCGTCATCGCCACCATCGAGCAGGTCATTGCCGAGCCCGCCGTCGAGCGTGTCGTTGCCACTGTCACCATAAAGCGTGTCCGACCCGTCGCCGCCGACCAGCGTGTCATTGCCCTCGAGCCCATGGATCTCGTCGTCACCAACCGTGCCGGCCAAAGACTCCGATGACGCCGTGCCTGGAATGACTTGTCCCGCGGAAGCACCGCCTTCGGGCTCATATCCGCCGAGGTTGATGGCCGTGAGGTCCGTTGCTGTGACGCCGCTGAGGATTGCAAGGGTGACGGGGTCGCCCGGCCCGCCAAGCCCGTCGCTGTCAACCTGGAGCAGCGTGTCGTTGCCACTCTGGACGATGATAAGGTGACCTGTGGCAAATGGGTTGCCGCCCGGATAGTTTGGGATGAACTGCAGGAGGTAGGCGATATCGAGGACGTCACCGGTATCGCCTGCGGTAAAGTCGGTGATGGTGATGCTGACATTGCTGTCGAGCTTGTAGGTGTCGTTGCCGGCGCCACCGGTCACGGTACCATTGATGTTGGTCAGTGTCAGGGTATCGTTGTCGTCTCCGGCATCGACTATGAAAGTGCCGCCACTGAGCGTCATAACGTCGTCGCCGCTGCCCCCGGTCACGGTCCCCGATCCGCCAAAGGCGATTGTGTCGGTGCCGCCGCCCAGCATGACAACGTTGTTGGCGCCGGAAAGAGAGACGAGGTCGTCGCCGCCACCCAGATCGAAGGTGCTGCCGGCGAAATTTCCATTGATGGTGTCGTTGCCAGTGCCGAAGGTGACCTGGTTATTGTCGTTTGTCGAACCGTGGATCGAGCGACCAAAAAGAGAGTTATTGCCGYCCCCTAAATCGATGATGGTGTTGCTAGCCCGGACGAGCGTGATGGTGTCGTTGCCGCTGCCCGCGTGGACAACATTCTGCGCACCGCTTATCGAGAAGCTGTTGTCGCCTTCGCCGCCGTCCACGACATTGTTGGTGCCGCCGACCGAGATAGAGTCGTTGCCATTGCCGCCATAGGCGGTCGATCCGTTGCCGCCAATATCGATGTTGTCATTGTCTTCGCCGCCATAGGCGATCGAGCCATTGCTGCTCAAGCTGATGTTGTCATCGCCATTGCCACCATCGACAGTGCTGCCATTGGCGTTGGAGAGGTTCAGGCTGTCGTTGCCGTCGCCGCCAGAGAGATATTGGCCTGCGATCGAGCTCGAGGAGGTGATCTGGTCGTTGCCGTTGCCGCCGTAGAAGGTGTTGAGGCCGAATGCGTCCGACAGCTGGTCATCGTCATCGCCACCATCGAGCAGGTCATTGCCGAGCCCGCCGTCGAGCGTGTCGTTGCCACTGTCACCATAAAGCGTGTCCGACCCGTCGCCGCCGACCAGCGTGTCATTGCCCTCGAGCCCATGGATCTCGTCGTCACCAACCGTGCCGGCCAAAGACTCCGATGACGCCGTGCCTG
>NZ_JBFUFF010000252.1:0-1536 GCF_056403555.1 Rhizobium sp. P2_G2 | reverse complement strand
TGCCCCGGCTGCGTGGTCTCAAGGATCGCAGGCTTTATCTCTTCCCGGGCGACACGCCTCCCGAAAACCTTGCATCACTTGTCGGCGAACCCATCAATGTTGAGCGGATCAAGGCAAACTGGAATGACATCCTGCGCCTCGTCACGACGATCCGCTCCGGCCAAGTCCGTCCGTCGACCCTGCTGGCGAAGCTGTCCGCATTCCCGCGTCAGAACGGACTGGCGCTCGCTCTACGAGATCTTGGGCGTATCAATCGGTCCATTTTCCTGCCCCAATGGTGGCAGAATCCCGAAATGCGCCGGAACGCGACTGCCGGCCTCAACAAGAGCGAATCCCAGAACACCTTGGCCCGCGCGCTGTTCTTCAACCGTCTCGGAGAATTGCGGGACAGGACCTTCGAGAGCCAGTTCTATCGGGCATCCGGGCTGAACCTTCTGATCAATGCCATCGTCTACTGGAACACTCTTTATCTCGAACCGGCCTTCGGCGAGCTCAACCGGGAAGGCATCGCCACGCCGCCCGATGTGATCAAACACATCACCCCACTCGGGTGGCAGCATATCAGTCTCACCGGCGATTACATCTGGACTCCGACGGACAGCGCCGACCTCAGGCCACTGCGGCGAGAAACATCCATTCTCGCCGCATGATCACTACATGTTCTCAAATGTCGGACAGATCCACCACTTTCGTGTCGTGACGCCCATGTGGGTCTCGACTCGACTGCGCTGATTGTAGCCGGTGGATTTTTGCCATGCCATCCGGCCGTTCGTCTCGATTTCGGCGATGTGACGGTCGCGAACAGATGGGGCCAGCATCGCTTGACGGCTGGCAACGGCAGTCTTGGGAGGTGGGATAATGACCTCCACGATCTCACCAGAGCGTGTCGCAAGAAGATCACGGGTAGGCGCCCCATCATAGGCGCCATCGGCGATAAACTTGGCGATGGGGGCTTCAATCTGATCCAGAAGGTCAGGCAAAGCTGTCGGGTCGCCGATGTCATCTGCGGTCAGATCGGAACAAACAATCTCTCCGCTGACAAGATCGAGGCCGAGGTGCAGTTTGCGCCATCTTTTGCGTTTTCGCTTGGTTTCATACTTGCTTTCCAGCCACTCGCCCTCGCCGAAGACCTTCAAGCCCGTGCTATCAACGACAAGATGGACCGGACCTGACGCTCTGGCTCCAGGCTTTGCTGACGGCAACGCCAGCCCTTTGCTCCGGCGTGACAAGGTGGAAAAGTCAGGCACGGCAATATCGTACTCCATCAGCGCCGCGACGCTGCGTATCAGGCCCTGGGTCTGGCGCAGCGCCAGCCCGTAGACGATACGCAGGGTCAAGCACAGCGTAATCGCCAGATCCGAGTATTTTGGCTGGCCGCCCCGAGATGTCCGCCGCGGCGCCACCCACAAGTAAAGCGCCTCATCACTCACCCAGATCCTCAAATCACCGCGTTGACGCAAGCTTTCATTATACGCCGGCCAATTCGTGACCTGAAATTTCTGCTTGGCTATCTTGTGACGCCGGTCAGCATTGAAC
>NZ_JBFUFF010000251.1:0-1581 GCF_056403555.1 Rhizobium sp. P2_G2 | reverse complement strand
TTGGCGCCAATCTCCAGTTCCATCAGCTTCTCGGCCGTAAAGCCGATCATCTCGCGCAATAAATCGGTATCAGCACTATTCTCAACAAGCGAGCGAAGGGTCATCATGTCATCGGTCATCGGTGGTCTTTCCATCAGGTTTGAGCTTGAACAACCCGAGCCTACCGGAAAACACTGATGACCGCCCGCTACGCCGCTCACTCGCTACAGCGCTGTGGAGGGCGCGCTCGCGAGCGGCTTCGCTACCGCCGAGCTACACCTCCCCCAGGGACRCGACCGCCGGAGACCCCAACTCGTGAGAAGTAGGGTCTATGACAAGCAAGACGACGAACAAATTTTCCCCTGAAGTCCGCGCCCGCGCCGTTCGAATGGTGTCGGAACATGAGGCCGAACATTCTTCGCGATGGGCGGCTGTTTCCTCGATCGCGGCCAAGATTGGCTGCTCGGCACACACGCTCAATGAGTGGGTAAAGAAGTCCGAGGTCGATAGTGGCAAGCGAGCCGGCCTTCCGAGCGATGTTGCGGAGAAGATGAAGGCACTGGAGCGGGAGAACCGCGAGCTTCGTCAAGCCAACGAGATTTTGCGCAAGGCGTCGGCGTATTTTGCCCAGGCGGAGCTCGACCGCCCACTGAAGCGATGATTTCCTTCATCGACGAACATCGTTCGGTGCTCGGGGTCGAGCCGATCTGCAGACTGCTGCCGATTGCCCCGTCCACCTATTATGAGGTCATTGCCAAGCGCATGGACGTGGACCGCCTGGCGGCCCGCGCCCGGAATGATGTCGCCATGAAGGTCGAGATACGCCGGGTGTTCAACGAGAACTTCCAGGTCTATGGCGTGCGCAAAGTCTGGCGGCAGCTACAGCGGGAGGGCTTTGAGATTGCCCGCTGCACCGTCGCACGGCTCATGAGAGTGATGGGTCTTCAGGGCATCATTCGCGGCAAGCCCGTCAAAACCACCGTGTCGGACAAGACTGCCCCATGTCCGCTCGACCGCGTCAATCGCCACTTCAAGGCTCCCGCGCCGAACATGCTCTGGCTTTCTGACTTCACGTATGTCGCGACCTGGCAGGGCTTCGTCTACGTGGCCTTCGTCATCGATGCCTTCGCCCGCCGCATCGTCGGCTGGCGGGCAAGCCGTACCGCCCATGCGGGTTTCGTCCTCGACGCTCTGGACCAGGCACTTCATGATCGGCGGCCCATCCATCGCGGCGGGCTCGTCCACCATTCCGACAGGGGCGTGCAATACGTGTCGATCAAGTATTCCGAGCGGCTGGCGGAGGCGGGCATCGAGCCCTCGGTCGGCAGCGTTGGCGATTCCTATGACAACGCTCTCGCCGAAACGATCAACGGCCTTTACAAGGCCGAGGTCATCCATCGGCGAGGACCATGGCGCAACTTCGAAGCCGTGGAGTTCGCCACGCTYGAATGGGTGGATTGGTTCAACAATCGACGACTTCTGGAGCCCATCGGCAATATTCCACCAGCTGAAGCCGAAGAACGATACTACGCCATGCTGGACGAACCAGCCGTGGCCGCATAACTTAAACCAAACGGTCTCCGGCAAAGCCGGGGCGGTTCA
>NZ_JBFUFF010000250.1:0-1790 GCF_056403555.1 Rhizobium sp. P2_G2 | reverse complement strand
GGGTTGGATAGGCAAAGCGCACATCGGAAAATTCAACACTGCCGACCGGCGGCTGCGGTAGTCTCACCGGATGTTCTGGAGCCGCAATTTCGGGCTTTTCGACCAGAAGTTCCGACAGACGACCCGCAGCACCAGCCGCTTGGCTGAGTTCGCTCCAGACTTCCGAGAGTGCGGCGAGCGCGCCTGCCGCCATCACCGAATAGATCAGGAACTGGCTGAGCGTGCCGGGCGTCATCGCCCCGGACAGCACATTCTGCGCACCGAACCAGAGCACGGCGACGACGCTGCCGAACACCATGGTAATGGCAAAGCCGGTCAGGAAGGCCCGCTGACGCGTTGAAAGCCGTGCTGCATCGAAAGCGTTCTCGGCCGCTTCCCCGAAGCGGTCACTGGCGATGCCGGCGCTGTTGAAGGCCTGCACGGTGCGGATCGCACCGATCGCCTCGGATGCATAGGCCGAGGCGATCGCCAACCTGTCCTGAGCCGCCCGCGCGCGCTTGCGCACCGAGCGGCCGAAGGCGACAAGCGGAAAGACGATCAGCGGGATAGCCAAGAGAACCAGGCTCGACAATTTCGGGCTGGTATAGATCATCATCGCCACCGCACCGATCACCAGCAGCGTGTTGCGCAACGCCAGCGACGCCGAGGCGCCGACGGCGGATTTGATCTGCACCGTATCGGCCGTCAGCCGCGAGACGATCTCGCCCGACTGGTTGACGTCGAAGAAAGCCGGCGACAATTTCGTGATATGCGAAAACACGTCGCGCCTGAGATCGGCGACGATCCGCTCGCCGAGCACGATGACGAAATAGTAGCGTAGCGCCGAGGCCGCGGCGAGCACCACCGCCAGCCCCATCAACATGCCGAAATAGGCGTTGATGAACTTGCTGTCCGATTGGGTAAAGCCACTGTCGATCATCCGCCGCACCGCCGTCGGCAGGATCAGCGTGGTGATTGCCGCCACCATCAGGAAGACGATGGCGCCGCCGACCAGCTTCTTGTAGCGCCACATATAGGGATAGAGCTTGCCGAGCGGCTTGAGCGATCGGCTGTCTGCTTGTTTGTCCTGCTCTGCCAAGGCTTCGGCCCCCGTTTTGTGCGCCACACAGGCTGCGATTCCTGCTTCCGGCCACTTGTTATCCGTGCATGCTTCATGTATAGGCGTCGCCCATCGAACGAAGCCGTGATCCACGTCAATCGCGGCTTCATTTATTTCTTCGGCTCGGCTGCTGCAAGTGAATGCAGCAAAAGACCACCATAGACCGGCAGGAAATTATCATGAGAGAGAAGATTCATCCCGAYTACCACAYSATCAAGGTGGTCATGACCGACGGCACCGAGTACGAGACCCGTTCCACATGGGGCGCGGAAGGCCAGGTCATGAACCTCGAAATCGACTCCAAGTCGCATCCGGCCTGGACCGGCGGCAACCAGCAGCTGATGGACCGCGGCGGCCGCGTTTCCAAGTTCAACAAGCGCTTCTCCGGCCTCGGCATCTGATCCGAGCCTGACCGCTTGCAGCAAAAAGCCCGGCCTGCCCGGGCTTTTGTCGTTGTGCGCCCAGCATGGGCGCATTCTTGTGGGTGGAAGTCCCACCGTAAGCTGGTCATGGCGAGCGAAGAGAAGCGCAACTGCGGAAGGGCGACTGACCGTGGGGAGGAAGCGTGGATCGAACCTGCGGGCCGATGGACAAGAACCGGATATGAGGCGATGCCGATCAGGGCGAGCGGGCAACGAACCGCGAAGCTCTTGTGACCAAGGGTCGGTGGCGTAAATCCGGCGGTCGTGCA
>NZ_JBFUFF010000249.1:0-1802 GCF_056403555.1 Rhizobium sp. P2_G2 | reverse complement strand
GTGCAATACGGTGCGCTGGGACACGCATTGCGGTGCGGCCTATTCGATGATCTACCGCTTCATCTGCGACCAGCCGGAAAACTGGGGCGTGAATGATGGCGCGCCGATCCCGCAATCGCATTCCGCCGTCCGCGCGCCCGGCGCCAATGACGCGCTGATGATGATGTATATGGCGTCGAAGGCGCTCAGGGATTCGATGCTGACGCATCAGGGCGGCTGGTCGATCAGCGAGGCGATCCTGACGGCGGGACAGGCGACTGCGGACAACCTGCCGGCCGGCCTTGCCGAGATCCAGTACATGATGCGCATGCCGACCATTGCCATGGCCGAACAGGTCACCGCCGTGCTCGACCGCAATGCCCAGGCTGCCGCCGATATGAGCGGCTGCCGCTGGGAGCGGCATTGGGTGTGCAAGTCACGGCCCGGGCTTGCCAATCACGCCATGGCGAATGTCGTCTGGGATTGCCTGCAGGCGGTCGGCGCGCCGAAATGGGGTGAAAACGCCAAGGCCGTGGCGCGCGAGATTCAGACGAACTGCGGTCTCGAAGCGATGGACAATCCCTTCATCGACGAAATGGAGCAATTGATTGCGCCACAGGAGGCGGAAGCCATCCTGCGCCGCGACCTGCCGCCGTCGCAGCTCAATTCGACGTCCGATGACTATACGGACATGTCCTGGCATGCACCGCTTGCCCGTTTTTACATTGCCCGGCCGGCGCTCAAGGCGCCGGCCGGCTATCGCTATCCAGGCTGGGTGATGAACGCGCTAGGCGGCATTCCTGCGACCATCGACCCTATGGTGGAGACGGCATCGAAAGTGCTGGCGCTCTCCGCACTGCGGCTGCTCGAAGATGAAGCGGCGCGCAAGGCGACGATGGACGAATTCAAGGCCCGCACCGGCGGTGGGGTAGGCGGCAGCCAGTGGATCGCGCCGCTCTGCGATTACGAGCCGCCGATCCATTTCCGCTGGCCCGAATATGTTACCACCGCGCGCGGCCGCGAATGGTGGATACCGACTGCATGAAAAACAAACAGGCAATTCAAAGAGGAACACGATGAGCTCATATTTCAAAGAACCCTTCTCGCTTCAGCGCCGCAATCTCAACGGCGGCACCGCGCGCCTCACCGGCTGGGGTTTCCGCAACGAGACCGATAGCCTGACCGACGTGCTGCTCGGCTCGCCCGCCTATCTCCGCCACCTCGCAACGTCCTCGTTGTCGAAAAAACATCTGCGCGACAACCCGGCCAATATCCAGACGGCGCAAGCGCAGCACAAGGAATTGGTCTCGGCCTATGAGCATTTCGGCGTCAAGATCCATTGGCATGAGCCGACGCCAGAACTGCCGATGCAGGTCTATTCGCGCGATTCCTCGGTCATGACGCCCTATGGCGCGATCATCACCGCCATGGCGCAATGGTGGCGGCGCGGCGAGAATTATGCCGCCATCCGCACCTATGAGAAACTTGGCATTCCGATCTACGACATGGTGACCGCCGGAACGTTCGAAGGCGGCGATTTCAATGTGATCGCAGACGGCGTGGTGTTGATCGGCTGTGGTGGCGCCCGCACCAACGAGGCCGGCGCGCAGCAAGTCAAGGAATGGTTCGACAAAGAGGGCTGGGAAACCCGGCTCGCCTTCATCGACGAATATTATGTGCATATCGACCTGATGGTCGTGCCGATCGCGCCGAAGCTGACGGCCGTCTGCCTTGACTGCACCGATCCGGCAATCGTAACCTGGCTGAAAGACAAGGGGCACGATATCGTCGACGTTCCGTTCCAGGATACGATGGCGCTGGGC
>NZ_JBFUFF010000248.1:0-1833 GCF_056403555.1 Rhizobium sp. P2_G2 | reverse complement strand
CGGCACCAATGATGCGGCCGTGATCGGCGGCAGCAGCACCCAGGAACTGACGGAGACGGATTCGGCTCAAAACACTGGCGGCAAGCTCGATGCTTCCGACGTCGACAGCTCGGCGCTGTTCACGGCCCAGACCGATGTCGATGGCAGCCATGGCTTCGGCAAGTTCTCGATCGCCGCCGATGGCACCTGGACTTATGTCATGAACGACGCCCATGACGAGTTCAAGGCGGGGCATGACTATACCGACAGCATCACCGTCACCACCGCCGACGGCACCAGCCAGGTGATCACTGTCACCATCCATGGCACCAATGATGCAGCCGTGATCGGCGGCAGCAGCACCCAGGAACTGACCGAAAGCGATGTTGCCCAGGACACCGGCGGCAAGCTGGATGCCAGCGATGTCGACAGCTCTGCCGCCTTCGATGTGCAGACGGATGTCGATGGCAGCCATGGCTTCGGTAAGTTCTCGATCGCCGCCGACGGCACCTGGACTTATGTCATGAACGATGCCCATGACGAGTTCAAGGCGGGTCATGACTATACCGACAGCATCACCGTGACCACGGCGGACGGCACCAGCCAGGTGATCACCGTCACCATCCACGGCACCAATGATGCCGCGGTGATCGGCGGCAGCAGCACGCAGTCGCTCACTGAAAGTGATGTGGCGCAGAACACTGGCGGCAAGCTGGACGCCTCCGACGTCGACAGCTCTGCCGCCTTCGATGTGCAGACCGATGTCGATGGCAGCCATGGCTTCGGCAAGTTCTCGATCGCCGCTGACGGCACCTGGACTTATGTCATGAACGATGCCCATGACGAGTTCAAGGCGGGTCATGACTATACCGACAGCATCACCGTCACCACCGCCGACGGCACCAGCCAGGTGATCACTGTCACCATCCATGGCACCAATGATGCAGCCGTGATCGGCGGCAGCAGCACCCAGGAACTGACGGAGACCGACGCTGCCCAGAACACCGGCGGCAAGCTGGATGCTTCCGACGTCGACAGCTCTGCCGCCTTCGATGTGCAGACGGATGTCGATGGCAGCCACGGCTTCGGCAAGTTCTCGATCGCCGCCGACGGCACCTGGACTTATGTCATGAACGATGCCCATGACGAGTTCAAGGCAGGTCATGACTATACCGACAGCATCACCGTCACCACAGCCGACGGCACCAGCCAGGTGATCACCGTCACCATCCACGGCACCAATGATGCCGCGGTGATCGGCGGCAGCAGCACCCAGGAACTGACGGAGACGGATTCGGCTCAAAACACTGGCGGCAAGCTCGATGCTTCCGACGTCGACAGCTCGGCGCTGTTCACGGCCCAGACCGATGTCGATGGCAGCCATGGCTTCGGCAAGTTCTCGATCGCTGCCGATGGCACCTGGACTTATGTCATGAACGATGCCCATGACGAGTTCAAGGCAGGCCACGACTACACCGACAGCATCACCGTCACCACCGCCGACGGCACCAGCCAGGTGATCACGGTCACTATCCACGGCACCAATGATGCGGCCCTCATCACAGGAACGAGCACCCAGGAACTGAGCGAGAGTGACGCCGCCCAGAACACCGGCGGCAAGCTGGATGCTTCCGATGTCGACAGCTCTGCCGCCTTCGATGTGCAGACCGATGTCGATGGCAGCCATGGCTTCGGCAAGTTCTCGATCGCCGCTGACGGCACGTGGACCTATGTCATGAACGATGCCCATGACGAGTTCAAGGCGGGTCATGACTATACCGACAGCATCACGGTGACCACGGCTGATGGCACCTCCCAGGTGATCACGGTCACCATCCATGGCACCAATGATGC
>NZ_JBFUFF010000247.1:0-1902 GCF_056403555.1 Rhizobium sp. P2_G2 | reverse complement strand
CCTGCTTGCAGGTGCGGCGTCAAGTTGTAGCTCGGACGTCACTCGCTTCGATGGGATCTTCTCCTCGAAACAAGACCAAATGACGACGAACTCGATCCCTCACAAGGTCAACGCCGTCAATGGCCAGTTGCCCGTCCCGAGGGAAAACGTTGCCGATGCCGGCAACGACGATCCAAGCGCCGATGCGGCGATCAATCAGCCCTATCCGGGCAAGAACAATGTGTCTTATGATCCGATCAGCACATCGACCACCGATACGGCGGTTCGTGCTTCGGTCAGGCCGGCCCGGATCGAGCGCAGCGAGCTTACCACGCCTTCGGTCAAGGTGAAGGTGCAGGAAAAGGTGGCGCTGAGCCAGCCGATGCCGGGCAAACACGTGCTCTCGGTCAATGTCGACGCCGATCCGATCAAGACCGGTACTGTCAAGTCGATCTGGCGCGTGAGCGACAGCTCGCCGCGCATCAAGATCAAGAGCGGTGAAACGCTGTCGGCAATCTCGGTGCGCTATCACGTGCCGCAGGCTGAAATCCTCAAGGCCAACAAGTTCAAGACCGGCGCCGATCTTAAATTCGGTCGTTCGATCATCATCCCGACCTCGGTCAAGGTGGAACTGAAGGCCAAGCCCGAATCGGACGAGATGGCCCTTGAACTGAAGGGCAAGAAAAAGAAGATTCCGACGCCGGGCAAGGAGCCGGAGCAGGACAAGGCCGTCCTGCCCAAGAGCGCAAGCCGCGACAAGGACAAGAACGCCGAAGCCAAGCTCGCGAGTAACGATGCGGCTGACAACGGCCTCTACGTGGTCAAGGAAGGCGATTCGCTCGCCGCGATTGCCAAACACCATAAGATCAGTGTCCAGGCGCTGAAGAGCGCCAACCACATGGGCAAAGCGTCCATTCGCGTCGGCCAGAAGCTGACGATCCCGGATGCCAGCACCGTCACCGCCTCGATCCCGACGAAGAAGGAGATCAAGGAAGCGGTCGACGCCAACAAGCCGAAAACCTACACGCCCCCGGTTGCCGACAAGAGCGTCGAGGACGTGCAGAAGACGGCCGACAACAATGAGAAGGCGCCCGACGAAACGGGTATCGGCAAGTTCCGCTGGCCGGTGCGCGGCGCAGTCATCGCCGGCTATGGCCAGAATGTCGACGGCGTGCGCAATGCCGGCATCGACATCTCGGTTCCCGAGGGCACGCCGATCAAGTCGGCCGAGAACGGCGTCGTCATCTATGCCGGCAGCGGCTTGAAAGATCTCGGCAATACCGTGCTGGTCCGCCACGACGATGGCACCGTGACCGTCTACGGCAACGCCAAGAACCTCAACGTCAAGCGCGGTGACAAGGTCACCCGCGGCGAAGTGATTGCCGACTCCGGCATGAGCGGTGGCGCCAAGCGCCCGAAGGTTCACTTCGAAGTCCGCCAGAACGCAGTAGCCGTCAACCCCATGACTTTCCTCCAGTAGTGCGTAGGGGAGACGTAAAGAGCCCGGGAGCCATCCCGGGCTCTTTTTGTTGGTGCATGTTGTGAAGCGGAGTTGGACGTGGGATGTCGTTCTGCAAGTCTTCGCAAGAGAGTCAGAAAGCGCCAATGGACGCGCTCGAACTGGCGCATGCGAGAATGACGGAGACCATACCGTGACCCAAATTGCTGATCTGCTGTACTCGTTTGTATTTAGGATTCTCCGAACAATAACGGAATCGCGAATTTCCTGGGGTGCGTCTGATTGACTCATGTGGTTTGGGATTCCCGTCGGGCTCAAATCGACGTATGTCGATGAGATGATCGACGAGGATAGCATCCGATATCGCTGGGAGACGGTTGGGCGCACGCTTGATGAGCGCGGTCGTCGGATGTTTGCGGCGGCCGAGGCGAGCACAGCGGGCTGGGGCGGGCTTGCTGCGGTGT
>NZ_JBFUFF010000246.1:0-1947 GCF_056403555.1 Rhizobium sp. P2_G2 | reverse complement strand
CGCTCACCGAGACCTTCGCTGAGCGTATCGGCGGTTTCGATGATCAGGCGCTCATGCAGGTCGCGGATCCCGTCGCTGTCGACGACGGCTGTGCCGAAGCGTTCGGCGATCTTGATCGCCTGGGCGGCATCGGGGCAGGTGAGCCGGACCATTTCGATTGTGGCGCCCTTGCGGAGCTGGACGACGCGGGCGGATTGGCGATTGGTTGAGGGCTTAGCCATGTCTGGTTTCCTTTCCAGTTTCGCCGAAGGCTCGCGTCGGCCCTTGCCGGAACGCCCTTCGGTACGGTCGAAGAAAGCCGGCGAAAGACGGGCGCTTTCAGAGGCCCGGAGCCTCTGAGCGAGCGGGACGGGTTTGCGGGCAAGCGGGGTAAGACCCTGCGCAGTCCGCGGAGCCGTCTTGCGAGGGAGGGGGCGGAGGCCGCAATGCGGCGCGCAAGCGGCCTTGAAACGACCGACCGCCGGCTTAAGACCGTGACAAACCGAAGGTCGATCCGGCATGGGAGCGCGTCCCGGACTGAAGACCGGAATTCAGCAGACGAGGCCTATGACCGCCTCCCGTGCCAATCTCTGCCGCTGCCGCACCCTTCGGCCTGCATGCTGACTGGACCCGGCTAACCTATGCCGCCGTACACCCAGCATTTTCGCCGGGCTTTTCGCGGACTGCGGCCAGCGCCTGATTCTGCCTCGCCATAGAGTTCATCGTCGGAAGGCGTCCAGTTGGACCGACCCCGACGATGCGACCGGGATTTTACCTTCTGCGTAACGGTCATACGTTCGGCACGCGCGGCGATCTGGCGAAGAACGAGATTGAAATGCTGATGGGTCTCGCGGCATGACGACTCCATCGCCGCGAGCAGGTTCCGTGGACTGAGCGATGTCACGCCGCGCTCCTCCCTTCGACATGATCAGCGGCCACTTCGTCCGCTGACACCTCTTCGAGCACCGCGTTCGGGTAGCCATGCCTGGTCAGCCAAGCTTGAGCAGCCTCGCGGTTTTCGGCAAGATGGGCAAGTTCGCCTGCGGCGCCGTGGTGATCCAAGACACGGATGGACCCTACCAGAGGGCGTTCGAGCACTTTGAACGTGAGATTGGAATCGATGCGGAATGTGCGATGGACGCGAAGGACGACGACGTCCTTTCCGCCGAAGTCCGCCTCATGCAAGGTAAAGTGCGCCGGGGACAAGTAATTGCCCAATGTGTGCGGTCCTTCCTTGCTGATAAGCCGACCCTTGCTATTCCGGGTCTGCCAGGCGGCAAGCTTCTTTTCGAATCGCTCGGGCGGACGCGGGGTGCCGTCGGACCAGGCAATTATAGAGCCGATGGGAGCGAGATCATAGATCAGAGACGCAGACATGAGGTTCCTTCATAGGATTCTGCGATAGCGCAAAACAGACCCGCCGCCGGTGATGGCCGGCGGCGGGGCGTTCAGTCGGGAATGGGAGGCGTGGCTATTCTGCCGCGATGCCGAAGGCGGACTCGTTTTCGTCCGGAGCATCGTCGCCGGCTGCATCTGGCATCTCGTCGTCGTCCTGGCCGTCCTGCGGATCGGGATCCGGAACGCCCGCGTCCGCGCCGGCGGCAGCGGTCGATGTCACAGGCGTCTCCGCCGAGGCCGGGTAATCCTGCTCCGGAGCCTCCGCGTGCTTGATGAGATCCGCGAGGTCTCTCTGATCCGGCGCGAAGAGCGCCGCCGGGTGGACAAAATGCCCTTCCTTAAAATGTTCGACCAATGCGGCGCGTGTCTCCCGCATCCGGGCGCGTGGGTGGACGGAAGTGCCTTTGCACGACGCTTCGAGTGACTGACGAGAAAGGCATGCGAGGAAATCCTCCGTTCCCATATTCGGGAGGAAGGTGTCAGCGCCGATCGCATCGCCGGCAATGCGGGAGATCACGCCGCTGTTGGAATTGTTCCGCCTGCAGGACAGCACATCGATCAGGACGGAGC
>NZ_JBFUFF010000245.1:0-1969 GCF_056403555.1 Rhizobium sp. P2_G2 | reverse complement strand
GATGCCTCCCAACCGGTGGACATGGCCAAAGCGGTCGCGCTCGTGAACCGAAAACACGGCCCCGTCGATATCCTCGTCAATTGCGCCGGTGGCGGAGGCAACGCGCCGCTTGGCGAACTATCCGACGCTGAATGGTCGAAAGCGCTCTCAACCAATCTCGAGACCGCGCGGGTCTCCGCCGCCACCTGCCTGCCCGACCTGATCAAGACGCGCGGATCGATCGTCTTTGTCGCGTCGMTGGCGGGGCTCAGGGCCGTCCCCGGCGCGACCGGCTACATCGCGGCAAAGCATGCGGTGGTCGGCCTCATGAAGGCGATCGCCGCGGACTATGGTCCGTCGGGCGTCCGCGTCAAYGCGGTGTGTCCAGGCCTGGTGCGGACGGCGATGGCCGATGCCGTGATGGATCATTTCGCCGGCGAGAACGGGCTCGACCGTGCGGGGATGTATGCGCGGGCCACGGGGAAATACCCSCTGCGGCGGCCAGGCGAGCCGGWGGAGATCGCGCGSGCGATTGCCTTTCTGGCSAGCRAYTGGGCRTCGTTCATCACCGGGSAATGCCTGGTGGCGGACGGCGGCGGATCGGTCGTGGACGTGTTTTGATGGCCGGCGAGGGCCAGATTTCGAGGAGACGCAGYGTGTTTGCAAGGAATGTTGTTCATACCGGATACTTGGTCRGTGATGTCGAGCGCTCGGTSCGCTTCTATGAGAAGTTCGGCTTCAACGTCTATATCCGCATGCCGATGGGCGATGCCGAGCAGAACAAGATCGGCGAGGTGGTCTTCCTGGCGCTGCCCGCCGATGGGCCGCGTCTGGAGCTTCAACAGYTMTTCGCCCAGCCCGTGCTMGATGCCGGGAACGCCCGTGGTCACATCGGCATCACCATCGACGACATGRAGGTCGCGCTYGACGCGTTGGCGCGTGAAGGMATTACTCCGGAAACCCCGCCCTTCCGTCCGGTAAAGGACGGCGCGACGATCTGCTTCTTCCGCGATCCCGACGGCCATCTCGTCGAACTGCTCGCCGGTCTGGAGTTGTGAGGCGGTYATGACAGCACTACAACTGCTWCAGGACAAGGTTATYGCCGTCACGGGTGCATCGAGCGGCATAGGTCGCGCGATCGCGGTCGCCGCKGCTGAGGCCGGTGCGCGGGTGGTGCTCGTGTCCGATGTCAGTGAGAYGCCGCGCGAAGGCGGGCCYGCCACTGCCGAGTTGATCACCGGCCTCGGCTTGTCCGCACGCTTCGTCCGCTGCGATGTCAGCCGCCAGCAGGATGCYCAGGCCCTGGCCGCTGCMGCCGATGAATACGGCGGCCTYGACGGCATTGCCTGTAACGCCGGTATCGCGMTCGATGAGAACATGCTGACGATCAGCGAGGCAGATTATCGCCGGATCACCGCCGTCAATCTCGACGGCGCCTTCTTCACCGCCCAGGCGGCAGCGCAGTCCATGACGCGTCGCGGCGCCGGCGGGTCTATCGTCTTCACATCAAGCATGGGCGGGTTGCGCGGGTCAGCGATCACGACGGTCTATTCGTCGACCAAGGGCGGGGTGGTGCTGATGGCCGCCTCGATGGCCGATGCGCTCGGGCCGAAAGACATTCGCGTCAATGCTGTCTGCCCCGGCGTGATCGATACACAGCTTACCCGGACCGCCGGTGAATCCGAGCAGATCAAATCCATGGCCGGTCGCTCGGCGCTCAAACGCATCGGCCGCCCGGCTGAGGTCGCCGCAGCCGTGATCTGGCTGTTGTCGAACCAGGCTTCCTACGTCACCGGCATTGCCTTGCCGGTGGATGGAGGAACGACTGCAATTCTTTGAGGAAACGCCGTGCGGCGCTCCGCCCGGCCGACATACATCGATGACACCGACGCCGAACCTGAAGAGGAGAACGTTATGGCAGAGGCAGTGAAGGGGAGGGGCGTCAGTCGGCGCCAGCTTATCAAGAATACGGCCCTGGTTGGCGGCGCTG
>NZ_JBFUFF010000244.1:0-2190 GCF_056403555.1 Rhizobium sp. P2_G2 | reverse complement strand
GGCAAGCGCCGTGGTTGTTGGAGTGTCTTGAGTACCCCCGCCGTAGGCATTGACCGGATTTTGATCTCCCCCCACCTTGTCGCCGTTGGCCGCGTAGCGCTGCTGGAAGATGCCTAAGCTATCGCCCGTTCCTTCGCCTTCCCAGGTCACCACCCAGCCGCCATCGGCAAGCGCCGTGGTTGTTGGAGTGTCTTGAGTACCCCCGCCGTAGGCATTGACCGGATTTTGATCTCCCCCCACCTTGTCGCCGTTGGCCGCGTAGCGCTGCTGGAAGATGCCGAAGCTGTCTCCCGTCCCTTCGCCGGCCCAGGTGACTACCCAGCCGCCATCGGTCAGCGCCGTGGTTTTGGGAAAGATTTGATCACCCCCTCCGTAGCTGTTGACCATGATTTCGTCGCTTGCAGTTGCATAAGATGCCATGATTTTGGTTCCTTGAACGGAAATGGTTCTCGATATCGAGGGTCGCCAGGCCAAGCCAGCAACGGGTAAATCGTCTATCTAGGATTGAGATTCATATAATTGACGCCTGCCTGATTGCGTCCGGATACGAGTGTCGGACCGTCCATCGTACAGCCCTTCGCCAAGCTCCGGCGCGACCGTAGATCAGGGCATCGGAACCGTCTTCCACCGTTCGGTGGAGATCGCGGCGTATTGACACATTTTATCCATGCGGGTTTTGGCGTTTTGACGAAATTGTATTTTTACGCCATAGTCTCGAGGTGATTTTTGAACGAGGCTTCGGATAAAGCGATGCGCGCGCGACGATTGTGAGTGATCGGATGACAGAAATGGCTTCACACGCCGAGATTTCGACTGCGCGCATGTCAGAACTGATCGGCGCGATTTATGACTGCGTGCTCGAGCCATCCAAATGGCGCAACGTGGTTGAAGCGATCTGCCTTGAATTCAACTTCTGCAACGGCGCTCTCGCGATCAATGGCTTTGACGGGCAAGCGGTGTTCGGCGCCGTTGTCGGTATCGATGACTACTGGATGGGCCGCACTATGAATTACGGGACGGCGGTAACCGATCTCTGGGGTGGGCCGGAGCGTATCCAGGAATATCCCTTGGAAGAGCCGATCGTCCAATCGGGTCTTCCCGCCGCCAGGGACCGTGAGTCCAACGCCTACTTCACCGAATGGGCTCGCCCGCAAGGGGTCACCGATGCGGTGGTCATCGGGCTCGAACGCAACCATAAAATGGTCTCCAATGTTACCTTTGGCCGCCACGAGACCCGGGATGCGTTCAGCGAAGCCGATCTTGCCGCCCTGCGGCTGCTCGCACCGCACCTGCGCCGGGCCGTCAACATCAGCCATGTGCTCGATCTGAAAACCTTCGAGGCATCGACATTTGCCTCCGCTCTCGAAGTGTTCACGATCGGCATTGCCTTTGTCGATCACCAGAATACGCTCATTCACGCTAATGCTGCCGCCCATGCCCTGATCGCCGCTCAGGGCTCCATCCGTCTCGCTATGGGCCGCCTGGTCCTGCCGCTTGCCACTGCGACGGCCGCACTGGAGGCGGCCGTCGCAGACGCTGCGTCAGGTACGGTCGACCCCAGCGCACGCGGAGTCGGCATTCCCGCCCAGGGACGCGACGGCGAACCGGTGATAATCCACGTCTTGCCGTTGCGGCGTGATATGGGGTCTCTGAATTCCAACCTGCGCCCGGTAGCGGCGCTGTTCATCACGCCCGCATCGCCGGCGCCGCAGATGCCCGCCGATGCCATCGCTCTGGTCTACGGCCTGACGCCGGCGGAAGCCCGGGTGTTCGAAAGGGTCGCCGCCGGCGATACGCGGGCGCAGATCGCCGATCGGCTCGGCCTCGCCGTCAGCACCGTCAAGTCGCATCTGCTGCGCGTTTTCGAAAAAACCGGCTGCAAGCGGCAGGCCGACCTGGTCAAACTCGCAGCCTCGCTGTCGTTGACCGTTTGATCTCCGGTTCGTCCTCGACGTCCTGCAAATCGGAAACCCCATTTTGATTTAGGATTCTCCGAACAATAACGGAATCGCGAATTTCCTGGGGTGCGTCTGATTGACTCATGTGGTTTGGGATTCCCGTCGGGCTCAAATCGACGTATGTCGATGAGATGATCGACGAGGATAGCATCCGATATCGCTGGGAGACGGTTGGGCGCACGCTTGATGAGCGCGGTCGTCGGATGTTTGCGGCGGCCGAGGCGAGCACAGC
>NZ_JBFUFF010000243.1:0-2363 GCF_056403555.1 Rhizobium sp. P2_G2 | reverse complement strand
GCAGAGCTTGGGACACCCTCTCTGGCCTGCCGGCCATCTCCCCCACAAGGGGGGAGAAGACCCGCGGCGCGCTCCTTGCCTCAGTCGAGGCGCCTACGGTGCCGCGGGTTAAGTCCCTCCCCCTTGTGTGGGTTCGAAGGACGGGTCGAGACCGGCGGCTCGACCCCGAAAGGTGGGGAGAGCCTTTGCGGCATATGCGATAGCCTCCCCCTTGTGGGCTCCCACAAGGGGGAGGGACTAACCCAGCCTCACCGCCGAGCCCCGATTGAGACAAGGAGAGTGCCGCGAGTCTTCTCCCCCCTTGTGGGGGAGATGGCCGGCAGGCCAGAGAGGGTCTTTTTAATATGCGATAGCCCGGCCCTTGTGGCGGAGATGCCCGCCTTCGACAAAAGCTCAGGAGGACGGAGGGGGGGGCCACATCTGATAGCGCCGCTTTTGGCAGGCCGGTGCTTTCAGGGAAGGATGCGGCAGTGACGTTGGAGACGAGCTCGGCTAGGACCAGATCTCGAAGTCATGGAAATCAAGTTTCGCATGATTGTCGAGATGGGCAAAGACCACCGCCTTGTCCGCGCCGCTGCCGTCGTCGTCGAAAGACAGGGTGCCGGTGTGTGAATTGTAGAGAATGCGGTCGTTCTTGTCTTCCGCCGAGTTTGTTATGTCGTGGAAGATTTCCTTGAGGTGGCTGTTTCCGGTGATATCCCCGAACGGGCCGTTGAACGTCAACCCGATGATGATCTTGTCCTGGCCATGCGTGAAGTCGGTTATATGGTCGGCATTGTCCTTGCCGGTCGCCTCGAAAACGAACTGGTCTTTACCCGCATAACCCGTCAATACGTCGTTGCCGGAACCGCCGTTGAAAACATTTCCGGACGCGTTTCCGTAGAGTTTGTCATTGCCCGCTCTCCCGTAAAGGTCCAACTGAGCTGCTCCCAATTTCTCAACCTGCGCAAAGAGGCTGTCTGGGGTCAGTGAAGCCAATGACGGGATATGGACATAGACACTTCCTGGAGCTTCGCTATTGCCCACATACATATCGCCGATGGTCACCAGCTTGCCGTTGATCATCTCCTGGACTTCGGCGTAGCGGACATCTCCGGTGATGTCATTGTGGCCCGTCTTGGTCAGATTTCCCCAGACCTCGATATGATATTCCCGGCCATTTTCATTATAGCTGATATATCCGGAACCATAGGTTTGCGTTGCTTTGTCGTAGCTGCCAAGTGAAGAGCCGGAGGGCTTGCGGTTCAGGGTTTCCGGAAAAAGAAGTCGCGCGTTGAAGTCAGTCGTATATTCGGCTTCGATAATAACAGAATACGTCATGGTGCCCCCCTCGGCAGAACGCGACAAGGTTGCATAGTTTGTTTTTAAAACCGGGTCGACCGGAGTTGCGTGCTGCATTTTGTCGCAGATTTGCGCCGATCACTATTAAGGTTAAACTGGTTGTAGACTGGACAACGTTCCCGCGTTGTGGTTTTCTCTCAAGCATTACAACGAGGAACTTTCCTCGAACTCAAGAATTTTTGCCGGATTTTCGGTCGGTTACTTGTATCTTCTTTCCGGGCTGCCAATCATGGTCAAGAAGAAGGCGGGTTGACGACAAGAGGTGCAGGTATCGGAGGGGATCGGCATCGTCTGACGGTTTGACGGCAATCGCTCTTGTCGATCGTGTCGCGCAGGCAGGAGGGGGACGCAATGAGTATTCTCGAATGGCTGATTTCGGGGCGGAGGCAGTCCGGTGTTGCGACCAAGGATGATGATCCTGGCGAGGGTTCAGGCTCTGAATTGCATGACCTCTATCCCGTGGCCGACGATTTTGCTTTCCAGCTTCGACGGTATGGCCTGATCCGGGAAGATCACGTCGAGGCACTCTCCGGGCGTCTTGCAACAATGGCGACCGGCGGCAAGGGCTATCTGAGCATGGTCGAGTCGATCGTGTCGACCGGCCATCTGCTTCCGTCCGCTCGCCTGAAAGACCTTGGTCTGCCTGCCCGGCTCAAGATCAGCGAGCAGTATCTTGGTTACGTGGCGCCGAACGATGTGGGAAAATCGATCGAGGGGCTCGAATTTGCCATCGCTGTCGCCATGAGCCGGGCCAATCACCTGCATAATCTTCGGCGCATGACAGAGGCCGGAATCACCCATTGCCGTTTCTCCGGCCCGCATGACAAACGCCGAACCGCGTTCGAAGACAGGATGGACGGCAAGCGCATCACAATTCGGCAAGCACGGAAAATCGCAATCGAGCACGATGCGGAGATCAGCCGCAGCGTCTTTCTCGAGGAAGCGAAGTCCTGATCGCACTGTCTTCGGAAACGATGTCAGACGCCTGATTTTGACAGTTGCTGGTCGCCTATCTCCTCGGC
>NZ_JBFUFF010000242.1:0-2375 GCF_056403555.1 Rhizobium sp. P2_G2 | reverse complement strand
GTTGGCCAGCTCTTCTCTGCCGCTCTTGCCGGCCAGATGAGCGTCGACGACGCACTCAAGCAGGCTCAGGAAGCCGCCACCTCGACGATGACCGAAGGCGGCTACATCAAGTAACGTCTCCCAAGGCGCGTTGGCTGCCCGACTCCGGTCGGGTGGCCTCTTTTGAAATTTCTGATGCGACATCTTCCGTCAAAATACGTTCGAACAAAGAAGAAGTAGGCTGGTGTTGTCTCTCCCGCTTGCGGGCTCTTGAACAGGACCGCCAAATGGGAGGGATAGGAATGGCCACGCAACAAACCCGGACGCTTGCCCGCRCAATGCTGGCGCCGTCGGTGATCCTACTCTTCGTCTGGATGGCGATACCCTTGGCGCTGACGCTGTGGTTCTCGTTCCAGCAGTATAACCCGCTCAATCCGATCCGCGACGGTTTCGTCGGATTTTCCAATTACCTGCTATTCCTGCACAATCCGGCTTTCCTGTGGGCCATCCTCAACACGTTGCAGATCGTCGTTGGCGTGCTGCTGATCACCATTATCGGCGGTGTCGCGCTCGCATTGCTGCTTGACCAGCCGATCTGGGGYCARGGCATYGTCCGCATCCTGGTGATCTCGCCCTTCTTCGTCATGCCGCCGGTCGCRGCRCTGGTGTGGAAGAAYATGATCATGCATGCCCAATATGGCGTGTTCGCTGATCTCGCCCGYKCGCTCGGCCTCCATCCGATCGACTGGTTCGGGCAATATCCGCTGCTCTCCGTCATCATCATCGTCGCCTGGCAATGGCTGCCCTTCGCGACGCTGATCCTGCTSACYGCRYTGCAATCGCTCGAYGGCGAGCAGAAGGAAGCGGCGGAGATGGACGGCGCCAATTTCTTCAACCGCTTCATCTACCTCGTCGTCCCGCATCTGGCGCGTGCGACCACGGTCGTCGTGCTCATCCAGACGATCTTCCTGCTCAGCGTCTACGCGGAAATCCTGGTCACCACCAATGGCGGCCCCGGCTATGCCTCGACCAACCTGCCGTTCCTCGTCTACCAGAAGGCGCTGCTCGAATTCAAAATCGGYCARGCYTCSGCRGGCGGCATCATCGCAGTCATCCTTGCCAACATCGTYGCCTTCTTCGCCATGCGSGCGGTCGGCAAGAACCTGGACCGATAGGAGGGCACCATGGCCAGAGCTGTTTCCACCAGACGCACCGCAGTCGTCACCATCGTTGCCTGGATCATCGCGCTGCTGATCTTCTTTCCGATCCTTTACACGATCATCACCAGCTTCAAGTCGGAGCAGGAGGCGATCCAGGGCTTCAACCTGATCCCGTCCGGCACGCTGGAAAGCTACTATGACGTCGAGAGCCAGAAGGACTATTTCACGCCCTTCCTCAATTCGGTGTTCCTTTCCGTCGGCTCGACGATCCTGGCACTGATCGTCGCCGTGCCGGCCGCCTGGTCGATGGCCTTTGCGCCGGCCAAGCGCACCAAGGACATCTTGATGTGGATGCTCTCCACCAAGATGATGCCGGCGGTGGCGGTGCTGTTTCCGATCTACCTGCTGTTTCGCAATCTCGGCCTGCTCGACAGCCGTGCAGCCCTCTGCGTCATGCTGATGCTGATCAACCTGCCGATCGTTGTCTGGATGCTCTATACGTACTTCCGCGAAATCCCGGGCGAGATTCTTGAAGCGGCGCGAATGGACGGCGCCACGCTTTGGGGCGAGATCGTCTATGTGCTGACCCCGATGGCGGTGCCCGGCATTGCRTCSACCATGCTGCTCAACATCATCCTTGCCTGGAACGAATCCTTCTGGACGATCCAGCTGACGACYACCAATGCCGCGCCGCTGACYGCCTTCATCGCCTCGTTCTCCAGTCCGCAAGGRYTGTTCTGGGCAAAGCTTTCGGCAGCCTCGACCTTGGCCATCGCGCCGATCCTGATCATGGGCTGGTTCTCGCAGAAGCAGYTGGTGCGCGGGCTGACATTCGGCGCGGTCAAATAACAATCCGGGAGGGAACGAAAATGGGAACGATCCAGCTAAAGAAAGTCAACAAGTCCTTCGGCAACACCGCCGTCATCCCGGGCATCGACCTGGTGATCAACGAAGGCGAGTTCGTGGTCTTCGTCGGTCCGTCCGGCTGCGGCAAGTCCACGCTGCTGCGCCTGATCGCCGGCCTCGAGGACACCACATCCGGAACGATCGAGATCGATGGCCGCGACATGACCAGCGAAGCCCCGGCCAAACGTCGGCTCGCCATGGTCTTCCAGTCCTATGCGCTCTATCCGCATATGAGTGTCAGGAAGAACATCGCCTTCCCGCTGAAGATGGCGAAGATGCCGCAGGATCAGATCGACAAGAAGGTCAATGAAGCCGCCCGCGTTCTCAATC
>NZ_JBFUFF010000241.1:0-2402 GCF_056403555.1 Rhizobium sp. P2_G2 | reverse complement strand
AGGAGGTGATCTGGTCGTTGCCGTTGCCGCCGTAGAAGGTGTTGAGGCCGAATGCGTCCGACAGCTGGTCATCGTCATCGCCACCATCGAGCAGGTCATTGCCGAGCCCGCCGTCGAGCGTGTCGTTGCCACTGTCACCATAAAGCGTGTCCGACCCGTCRCCGCCGACCAGCGTGTCATTGCCCTCGAGCCCATGGATCTCGTCGTCACCAACCGTGCCGGCCAAAGACTCCGATGACGCCGTGCCTGTGATTACGTTGACGGCCATCTGCAACCTCCACCCACGTTGCGGCGAGGCGCGGCCTCGCACCAGTTTGAATAAATTCACAAAGGAATTTGAACAAATGCAGGGCTCGATATCGACGAACCGCCTGGATCAAAGTGCTGAACTAAATGCTTGCTACCTGCTCAAAGGCACTTTCGAAGCTACTGCCATTTTTGCTTGGCTCCCATCTCCCCGAGTTCGCCTAACAGACAGTAACGTATTGTCGCCAGCCCACCGCTGATCGTGTCGTTGTCCAATGTTCCGCCGATCGAGGCCATGATATTCCCCCGTCTTTCTGCTTAATCACACAAACAGGGCAGCGAGCACGTTGCATGTGAAAATGCCGCCTAAGGATGAGAGAGCARCCGTCGGTCATCCGACGAACCGACCTGAAGTCCTTGTCGTCCACTCCCCTGAGTTGAGCATGCGCTGCTGGCGTTTCGCGTCGAGCTTCGACGTCGGATCATCAGCAATACTTCCACGTAGCTTGGTCCGTCAAGAAAAAATTAAAGAAAATTAATAGTATCAAAAACTCTAAGCAAGATTCCATAGGCAACTACTTATAATCGTTGAAGCTTATGGGCTCTGTCCAAGTTTTTTGACTTGATTTTCTTCAATTTTTTTCTGCTTTTTCGAGCGCGATTGAGAAGCGCTGAGTTGCGGACGCAAGTTTGCGCCCCCTAAAACTTTGCCTCCGATCGATCGCCGCGGTGTCGCGTCCACCTCCTTTGAAGGAGCCAGGGGCATCGTCAACTTAACGAACTGGGGATTTTGATGTGCGATGGCGAGTCATGACGCACCGTGATCCGCTTTATCGCCACCATCGTTTTCCGGCCGAAATCATCGCCCATGCCGTGTGGCTGTATTTCCGGTTTCCGCTCAGCCTGCGGATGGTCGAGGACATGCTGGCGGCGCGAGGGATCATCGTTTCGCATCAAACGGTCCGGCTTTGGGCAGAAAAATTCGGCCGCGCTTCGCCAATCAGATTCGTCAACGTTCGTGCGGCCAGCTCGGCGATAAATGGCATCTCGACGAGGCCGTGATTTCGATCCGAGGCGAGAAACATTGGCTGTGGCGCGCCGTTGATCAGGACGGATTTGTGCTGCATGTGCTGGTGCAAAGCCGCCGCAATGCCAAAGCAGCCAAAACGCTGATGCGCAAGTTGCTGAAGCGTCAAGGCTGTGCGCCACGCGTGATGGTTACCGTCAAGCTTCGATCCTATAACGCCGCAAAACGAGAGATCATGCCCGGCGTCGAGCACCGTTCACACAAAGGCCCGGGTATGATCGTCTGCAGATACCCAGCATCTCCGCTTGTCTCCTGACCGTTAAGTTTGCGACACCATTTGCACTGCTCTTGTTCTGACCCCTATAGGGGCCGGTACAACTGCGGTGATAGAAGTCCTGATCCGCGGCGACTAGTAGCTGCACAAAATTTAAATTTGATTTGACTCTGATGCAGAAAGCGTTTTGCTACCCTCTATTCGACATAATTCGTGCGGACAAAGGCGATGGATTGGCGCAGCAGCAATTTTATGCTCCTGGATTCTGATGTCGTCGGGAATGACATGAAGCCAATTCTGGAGAATTTCCGCGGCTTTTGCGAAACTTACAAAAATTATGGTCAGAATACAGTCTCGCTTACATGGTTCAATCCGGTGGACCCGCAAAGCGGCAAGATCCTTGATCATTATGGTGACGAGGTTCCGGATTATTTCCGCTCTTTGCCGACGACAGAACTCCTGCAGCGCCTAACCGACGAGGCGCATAAAGAAGGTCTGAAGGTTATTTGGAAACCGCAGTTTATTCTGAATAACAGTTCCGGCCGCAATGTGAGCGCGTATTTCGCTGGCCAGGATTTTCCCGGTAATGACTTTGTGGCGAGCGTCGACAGCTTTTGGAAGAAGCTCTCTCCGGTGGCCGACAAGAGCARTGTCGACCTGCTGGTGCTCGGGACCGAGAACGATGATTATGCTGTGGGCCAATACGAAGCGCAATGGCGGAAAATCATCTCGGATGTGCGTTCGCGCTTTTCGGGGGAGTTGACCTACGACGCTCTAGGCCGTAAACTCATAAACGGGCTTCCCCTTTGGGTTTGACGGTGATTCAAGGCTGCCATTGATTTGGGAGCCTAATGA
>NZ_JBFUFF010000240.1:0-2425 GCF_056403555.1 Rhizobium sp. P2_G2 | reverse complement strand
GCGTAGAACTCGGCCAGGCGTTGGGGATTGGAACTTTCGAATGCGACATGGTGCAGATAGGCACCCGCGCGGACGGCAGTAAGGGCCATCGCTTCCTCCATTTGGTTTTCCTTCTTTTATCATTTTTTGATAATTATGCAATATGTCTATAGCGAATTTTTCCATTTTTCCTTTGGGARTGCATAAATAACCCCGCAAAAAGCAATCGGCCCGGAACGATGCCCGGGCCGATTACCTGCCGGGAGGCATTGTCAGGCGGCAGCGGGAACCCAGTTGCCATGCAGCGACATGCGTAGCCGGAACGGCAGCTTCACTGTCGCGATCGGTCCTTCGTCGAGATGCTGTGCATCCAGGACCAAAAGATCCGTCGCCATCTCGGCGAGACGATTGGCCAGTGCGATCACATAGCCCTCGCCTTCCGCGGCATCTTTCGACTTCGGCACGAAGATCGGCTCCTGAAACGAGGTTGTGGGATTGCCGAACCAGATCTTCGACTTCCGTGTCGTGACATCGACATGGGCCAGAATATTCATGAATTGGAAGGGCGGCGGACCGAGCTTCTCGAAATCATATGGTCGGGTCGGATCGAACCCGATTACGAAGCCGTGTTTGTAGGGCCGGCCCATGTAGCGGTCGTCGCTGCGAGGGAACTCGCATATGAAGTCCGTCAGCGCGCTGGCTTCGAGGCTGTTGCCCGCCTTGTTCATGTCGAAGGTCCAGCGTGTCATCTGCGACCGTAGCGTCTCCGGCGGCGGCACGCGGCCATCGGCTTGGGGGAAGAAATAGAAGATGTTGCCCGACGTGACCGGCATGTCGACATAGATYCGCCCGYGGCCATCGTCGAAGGCATTGAGCGTATGCCCCTGGAATCCATTCGGCGCCGTGAACCAGCGGACGTCAGCCGCATCGCCATTGCGCGGCAGCACGCCGAACAGTTGGTCGAGCCCCGGCTGCCACTGGAAATGCCGGCCGCCRCTCYTGATACGGTCGATGTCAGCGGTCAGCGGCATGAGCGGGAAGATTACATGGTTTTCCGTGACCGCGAAGTCGTGGATCATCGCSGCATAGGGACCCCGGATCCAGACCTCCCGCTTCTTCCGGCCGTCCYKGTCGATCTCGTAATAGACGATATCGGGCGTCGCATCGCCCTTGGCTTCATAGGCGAAACAGAGCAGGTCWCCGGATTCGRGATCGATCTTGGGATGGGCAGTGAAAGTGACACTGGTGAGCTGGCCGTTGAAGTCGTAAAGACCRATCGTCTCCAWGGTCWMGGGATCGAGCGCATAGGGYGGGCTGTCTTCCTTGAGCGCCAGGAGCTTGCCGTGGTGGACGATCACATTGGTGTTGGCGGTGGAATTSGACACACCGGCAACSGACGGATCGTTGGTGTGGACATTACGATAGACGCCGTGCAGCGAACGCCGCTGTGCCCTCTGGGCCTTAAGCCGCTCGGTCATCACGTAGCGACGCTTGAAATCCACATGCCCGTYGGCGAAGGTAAAGGCKTGGATRCAGCCGTCGCCGTTGAAGAAAATGTCGTCGCCCAGCATCGGCGGATACTGCGGATCCGGCGCCACTTGGTAGAACGTACCATTGATCTCGGTCGGCAGCTGCCCCTCGACGACGAGATCGAAGACGTCACCCTCGAACCGGACCGGAACATAGAGCCCGCCGGCAAATTCTGCGGTGTTTGGAAAAKTTGTCGTCATATGGCTCCTCCSAAGTGTACAGAMCAGTACGGTTATGGTAGTAAGCATGCTGGTGAATTTTGTCAACGATAACCGTACTGATCTGTACACATTAGGTTCGCATGAGGGTAAAAAGTCATCTGATCCGTCAGCGCATTCTTGAAATCGCCGGTGSGCTTTTCGTGCAGCATGGTTTTGGAACCGTCAGCATGTCGCAAGTCGCCGCGATMCTGGGYGGGTCRAAATCGACGCTCTACAGTCATTTCAAGTCTAAAGARGCCCTGTTCGAGGCTTACGTTGTCGAGGCCGGAAGGGAGCGYTTTGCGAAACTTTCGGAGATCGATGCAACCAASGGCGATGCCGAGRTGGTTCTGACCGAATTGGGCCGGGCCTTTCTCAGTCTCCTGCTTTCGCCCGCGGTGCTGGCGGTTAATCGGCTGGTCATTGCCGAGGCACAGCGCTTCCCGGCAATCGGGCAGATCTTCTACGAGCGAGGACCTCGTCAGACCATCGACCGAATGGTCGCAGTGATGCAGGTGCTTTCCACTCGCGGCCTGATCGAAACAGAGAACATCCTTATGGCCGCCTTCACCTTCAAGGCAATGACGGAAACCGATCTCTACGAAAAATGCCTTTGGGGTCTGGAGGCTGTGCCAGGCGCGGATGCCATCATCGTGGCTGTCGAAGCGGCGGTTGCCGCCTTCATGGACCGCTACGGTACAGGTGCCAAAAAGGCC
>NZ_JBFUFF010000239.1:0-2440 GCF_056403555.1 Rhizobium sp. P2_G2 | reverse complement strand
AGCTCGGGAAGCAGCAGCGCAGTGCTGCTTCGCATAACAAATAGGAGAGACCAAGATGATGAATATCCAGAACATTGCTTTGAACAAGCTGGTGTTTTGCAAGGACAATGTCCGCAAGACCGACGCAGGGGAGGGGATTGACGAGTTGGCGGCGAGTATCGCGGCTCATGGGTTGCGGCAGAACCTGAACGTGCGGGAAGCCGGTAAAGGGCGTTTCGAAGTCGTGGGGGGTGGCAGGCGGCTGCGGGCGCTGAAATCGCTCGTGAAAGAGGGCCTGATGCCCAAGGACGCGGACATTCCGTGCCGGGTGCTGGAGGAGGGGGAGGACGCCGCGGAAATCTCCTTCGTGGAGAATGTCGTGCGGCGGGCCATGCATCCGGATGACCAGTTCGTGGCGTTTCAGCAGCTTGTCGAGGCTGGCAAGAGCATCGAGGATGTGGCGGCGCGGTTCGGGGTGACCCCTGCGGTGGTCGAGCGGCGGATGAAGCTGGCGAAGGTGTCGCCGAAGCTGCGGACGCTGTACCGCGAAGGGGAGTTGACCCTTGAGCAGATGATGGCGTTCGCGGTCAGCGATGACCATGAGCGGCAGGAGGAGGTTTGCGGTAGCCTCTCCAGTTGAGCAGGTCCCCGCGTGAAATCCGCGCCGCCCTGACGCAGGAGGCGGTGGCGCTGACCCAGCCGGTGGCGAAGTTTGTGGGTGTGGACGCCTATGCGGCAGCGGGCGGGGCCATCCAGCGCGACCTGTTCGATGAGGCGAACGAGGGATATATAGCCGACCGGGCGCTGGTACTGCGGTTGGCTCAGGAGAAATTGGACGCTGCCGTGGCGGCTGTGCAGACCGAGGGCTGGAAATGGGTGAAGGCCGAGGTGGAGCGGGATTACTCGGTCCACTATGGCCGGGTGTATCCGCGCTATGATGATGCCGAGGATGAGGAGGATGTGGAACGTGTTCCACGCTACGACGCCGAGGACATGGCGCGGGCAGGGGCGATAGTGAGGATTGGGCACGAGGGCGAGCTTACCGTTGAGCGGGGATTTGTTCATCCGGACGACCGCGAGAACGCGCGCAATGTGGTCGCCGAGAAGCAGCCGAAAGACCTCGGCGCGTTGCCGGCGTCCATTGTCAAGGAACTGTCAGCCCACCGCACGGCGGCCATCCAAGTGGCGCTGACACAAAACCCCGATGTGGCATTGGCAGCCACCGTGTATTCCTTGGCGCTGCCGCTCTTCGGCGGGCATTCCTCGGACACCTGCCTTGGCCTTGGCCTGAAACGAACCCACGCGGGTGCCTTGGTGATGGTCAAGGAGGAATGTGAGGCCCATGCCATTATGGCCGCCGAGGCCGAAATGTGGGGTGACCGACTTCCCGGCAATCCCCCCGACCTGTTCCAGTGGTGCCTTGCGCAGCCTCGGGACGTGCTGCTGTCGCTGCTGGCGTTCTGCGCCGCTTCCAGCGTCAACGCGGTGAAGGACAAACTCGATGCCGAGACCTCGCCCCGGCTGGCCCATGTGGAGGCTTTGGCTGCGAGCCTGTCGCTGGACATGGCGGGGCAGTGGAAACCGACTGTGGAAGGGTTCTATGGGCGGCTGACCAAGGCGACGATGGTTCGTATGGTCCAGGAGGCCAAGGCCGTACTTTCCATCAGGCTGGCCGAAGTGAAAAAGGAGACTGCCGCCCGCCATGTGATGCAAGGGATGGCTGAAACCGACTGGCTTCCGCCCGTATTCCGAAGTAGAGTCGTTGCCCAGCAGGGCGAGGATGGTGAGTTCGCCCAAGTGGCGTAGTCATCATCGGGACGGGCCATCGGCGACGGTGGCCCGTTTTGCGTGGTGGGGGCTGGCCACCCCCACACCCCGGCCGGCGAGCGAAGGGTAGTTGATCCAAATAAAAATGCCGAGGGCGTCAGCCAGCACCTTATTTAGTTGAGATATTGTCTCTGGTGCAATCTTTGAGGATGCCGCTCGATGAGGATTCTTATACGATAATGTCCGTCACCACTATGTAGGAGGAACCTATGCCGCCGAGTAAGGAAATGCGGATACGCCATGCCGCAGAGTCGGTAGAATCTGCCCTACGAGCGTCTGGCGTTTATCATTTGAGGAATGATGACGATGTGAACCGCCCCGGCTTTGCCGGAGACCGTTTGGTTTAAGTTATGCGGCCACGGCTGGTTCGTCCAGCATGGCGTAGTATCGTTCTTCGGCTTCAGCTGGTGGAATATTGCCGATGGGCTCCAGAAGTCGTTGATTGTTGAACCAATCCACCCATTCAAGCGTGGCGAACTCCACGGCTTCGAAGTTGCGCCATGGTCCTCGCCGATGGATGACCTCGGCCTTGTAAAGGCCGTTGATCGTTTCGGCGAGAGCGTTGTCATAGGAATCGCCAACGCTGCCGACCGAGGGCTCGATGCCCGCCTCCGCCAGCCGCTCGGAATACTTG
>NZ_JBFUFF010000238.1:0-2479 GCF_056403555.1 Rhizobium sp. P2_G2 | reverse complement strand
TTGCTGGGCAGCGTCATGTCGATATAGGGGGAATAGTATTTGCTCAAAATTGCCTCCTCCTCGATGCGCGACAGGCCACCCGCATTCAAGCGCTGAACACGCGATGGCACGGGAAACTAGTTCGATGGCGTGTCACCAGCAAGGCAGCCTTTCGTCTACATTCCCCGGGAGAAAGCGGGCGCCTCCCACGATGCCCTGCGCCTCATAAGAAAGGCCCGCGGCAATGTCTGCCGCGGGCTCTAATTCTCAGAAATGACCGTCGATCAGGCCAGGTCGTAGCGATCCGCGTTCATCACCTTGTTCCAGGCCTTGACGAAATCGGCGACGAACTTGGCGCCGGTGTCGGACTGGCCGTAGACTTCGGCGAGCGCCCTGAGCTGCGAGTTCGAGCCGAAGACGAGGTCGACACGGGTCGCGGTCCACTTCGTTTCGCCCGTCTTGCGGTCACGGCCTTCGAACAGGTTCTTCGAACCGTCAGCAGCCTTCCACTCCGTCGCCATATCCAGCAGGTTGACGAAGAAGTCGTTGGTCAGCGCACCCGGACGCGTGGTGAACACGCCGTTCTGCGAACCGTCGGCATTGGCGCCGAGTGCACGCAGGCCGCCGACGAGCACGGTCATTTCCGGCGCCGTCAGCGTCAGCAACTGGGCCTTGTCGACCAGCAGCTCTTCGGCCGAGATCGAATAATTGCCCTTGAGGTAGTTGCGGAAACCATCGGCGATCGGCTCGAGCACGTCGAAAGACTCGACATCCGTCTGCTCCTGCGACGCGTCCATGCGGCCCGGCGTGAACGCAACTTCGAGGGCGTTGCCGCCATCGGCTGCCGCCTTTTCGACCGCAGCGGCACCGCCAAGAACGATCAGGTCGGCCAGCGACACCTTCTTGCCGCCGCTCTGGGCGTCATTGAAGGCCTTCTGGATGCCTTCGAGCTTTTCGAGCACGCCGGCCAGTTGAGCCGGCTGGTTGACCGCCCAATCCTTCTGCGGCTCAAGGCGTACGCGCGCACCATTGGCGCCACCGCGCATGTCGGAACCACGGAAGGTCGAAGCGGAGGCCCAGGCGGTCGAGACCAATTGCGACACCGTCAGGCCCGAGGCAAGGATCTTCGCCTTGAGATCGGCAACATCCTTCGCGTCGACCAGCGGGTGATTGACGGCCGGGATCGGGTCCTGCCAGATCAGTTCTTCAGCCGGAACGTCCGGGCCGAGATAGCGCGGGCGCGGGCCCATGTCGCGATGGGTCAGCTTGAACCAGGCGCGCGCGAAGGCATCGGCGAAGGCATCCGGATTTTCGAAGAAATTCCGCGAGATCTTCTCGTAAGCCGGGTCGAAACGCAGTGCCAGATCGCTGGTCAGCATCGTCGGGGCATGACGCTTGGACTTGTCATGCGCGTCCGGAATGGTGTTGGCGCCGGCGCCGTTTTTCGGCGTCCATTGATGCGCACCGGCCGGGCTCTTCGTCAGTTCCCAGTCATAGCCGAATAGGTTCCAGAAGAAGTTGTTGCTCCACTTGGTCGGCGTCGAGGTCCAGGTGACTTCGAGGCCGCTCGAAATCGTGTCGCCGCCCTTGCCGCTGCCATAGCTGGAAATCCAGCCAAAGCCCTGGGCTTCGATGTCGCCACCTTCCGGCTCAACGCCAACATGGGTGGCGGGACCCGCACCATGCGTCTTGCCGAAGGTGTGGCCGCCGGCGATCAGCGCCACGGTCTCTTCGTCGTTCATTGCCATGCGGGCAAAGGTTTCGCGAATGTCGCGCGCCGAGGCGAGCGGGTCGGGATTGCCGTTCGGGCCTTCCGGGTTGACGTAGATCAGGCCCATCTGCACGGCGGCGAGCGGGTTTTCGAGATCACGATCACCGGAATAACGCTTGTCTTCGAGCCAGACGTCTTCCTTGCCCCAGTAGACATCTTCGTCCGGCTCCCAGACATCCGGGCGACCGCCGGCGAAACCGAAGGTCTTGAAGCCCATCGATTCCAGCGCCACGTTGCCGGTAAGGATCATGAGGTCGGCCCAGGAGATCCGGTTGCCGTATTTCTGCTTGATCGGCCAGAGCAGGCGGCGGGCCTTGTCGAGATTGACATTGTCCGGCCAGCTGTTGAGCGGCGCGAACCGCTGCTGGCCCGCACCCGCGCCGCCGCGGCCATCGGCCGTGCGATAGGTTCCGGCGCTGTGCCAGGCCATGCGGATGAAGAACGGGCCGTAGTGACCGAAGTCGGCCGGCCACCATTCCTGCGAATCCGTCATCAGCGCCTGCAGGTCCGTCTTCAGGCCCGCGAGGTCAAGCTTCTTGAACTCTTCGGCATAATCAAATCCAGTACCCATCGGGTCCGACTTGGCGGAATGCTGGTGCAGCAGCTTGAGGTTCAGCTGGTTCGGCCACCAGTCGCGGTTCGACCTTGTGCTGGTCGACGTATGCGCGACTGGACACTTGCCGGCGTTCTCGACTTTGGCGTCCATGTTTCTCTCCCTTAGGGTTGCTT
>NZ_JBFUFF010000237.1:0-2568 GCF_056403555.1 Rhizobium sp. P2_G2 | reverse complement strand
GCTTTGTCCGCAAGTCGGTTCTCAACTTCGGCCTCTATGATTTCCATGGGCTGACCAGCGAAGGACAGAAGACGTCGCTGATCGAGCAGAATATTATGGCAGCCGTCACCTTTTACGAACCTCGCATCATCAAGGAAACCCTTCGGCTGGAGCGGCAGAAAGTGGTCGATGACGTCGGCCAGCTGCTCGAACTGTCGCTCAGGGCGGATGTAAAGGCGCATCCGCTCGATTTCGAGATCGAGCTGACGGCAGAGGTCGATCTCTCGTCCGGCAAGATCCAGGTCACGAAAGGCGCATCCGTCGGATGAACCAGGAATTTCTCGAACTCTACGACCGTGAATTGAAGCTGCTCTACGAGCGCGGCAAGGAATTCGCCCAGGAATATCCGGAGATGGCCGGCCGGCTCGGCAACCTGACGGAAGAGCATGTCGATCCTCTGATCGGTGGGCTGTTGGAAGGCGCCGCGTTCATGGCCGCCCGCGTGCAACAGAAGTTGAAGAGCGAGTTCAGCCAGTTCACCGTCGAACTGATCGAGCAGTTGATGCCGGGAATCCTCGCATCGACGCCGTCCTTCGCCCTGGTGCAGGCGCGGCCTGACGTGTCGAATCCGGCCCTGCTCGACGGCATGAAACTTCCGGCCGGGAGCTATCTCGACGCCGAATTCATGGAATCCAATCAAAGAGTTATCTGTCGCTACCGAATGGCGGACAGCCTGGCGCTCTGGCCCTATCAGATCAGCAAGGCCGAGTATTTCGGCTCGGCGGCGGCACTGCAGTCGCGCGGACTGGCTCCCGCGCCCTCGATCGCCGCCGGCATGGCGATCGAACTGGCCATGCCGGGCTGGGATGCACCGCCGGGCGGCAAGGCGAGTGAGTTCAAGGTAAACAAGAGCACGCCCGATGTACTGCCGATCTATCTGCTGGCGCCGGCAAGCGATGCCGGGTTGCTCTACGAGCAGTTGTTTTCCAAACTGCGACGCCTGTCGATTTCCTACAAAGACGAATTCGGCGACGCCAAGGTTCTGCCGCTCGGAAGCCAGGCCATCGAACCCGTCGGTTTCGAGCCGCACACCTCGCTGTTTGGCTATGACGACCGCTTCTTCAGCGGCTTCAATCATTTGCGCGAGTTTTTCGCTTTTCCGGCCAAATATCTCGGCTTCCGCCTGCGTGGCCTCAAACAGCATCTCGCCAGGATTGACAGCGATCGCTTCGAAATCGTCTTCGAATTCGACAGTGTCGTGCCGCGGCTGATCTCGGTCGTCAACCCTGACGCTTTCGGCCTCTATGTCGTTCCCGCGGCCAATCTTTCGGAAGTGGTCTGCGCTCCCTTGCCGATGCGGACCGACGAGCATGAGCAAGCTGTTATCGTTGACCGCAGCCGGCCGCTCAACCATGAAATCTATCGCATACTGGACGTTGCGGCGCAATTTCCGCGCAACAAGGAAAGGGTGCAGGTCTATCCTCTCTACTCTGCCGCCAGCAACAATCTGAAGCTGTCAACCGCACTGTTCTATTCGAGCCGGCGGCTCGACCGGCGCAAGACGGACAAGGAACGGCGCGCCGGGCTCAGCAATACCTATCTCGGCACCGAAACCTTCCTCAGCCTCAAGGAACCGGCCGAGACGGTGGAGGCCGAACCGGTCAGGACCTTGCAGATCCGGGCGCTGGTGACCAACCGTCATCTCGCCGAGCGATTGACCGCGGCACGCGGCAAGGTGCGTTTCAAGCTGGTCGACAACACCACCATCCCTTTCGAGAGTGTGGCTGGGCCGACGCCGCCGCGCGAGTCGATCCTGCTTGGCTTGCAGCGCGGCAAGAGCGCCGAAACGGTGGGCAGCATGCTCTGGAAGCTGATTAGTTTCCTGCAGTTCAATCACATCGGCCTGGCCCTGCGCAGCAACAAGGACAGCGCCGCGGCATTGCGGGAATTGTTGATGCTTTTCGCCGATGTCGGCAACCCGACGATCGAACGGCGCATCCGCGGCATAACCGACGTGTCGACCCGGCCGCTGGTGCGGAAAATCCAGCAGGAAAACGGCTTCAACGTCGCTCGCGGCATGGAAGTGACGGTGACGTTCGACGAGGCGGCATTCGAAGGGCAGGGCGTGTTTCTGTTCGGTACGGTGCTCAAGAATTTCCTGTCGGAATATGCGTCGCTCAACAGTTTCACCGAGACGGTCATCGTCTCGAAACAGCGGCAACTTATCAAGCGTTGGGAGCATGTTATCGGCCAGCGCTCGCTCATTTGATAAGCCCGGAAATGGGCTTACGCCCCGAATAAAACAGCGCTGTCATGCGTCATCTAAGCAGCAGATAGCCAAAGTGAAGGGATGACCAGTCTAACCTCATTGCTGTCTTTGTTCCCGGCACGCACCGGTACAGATTGAGTAGACTGCGCTCCCATGAAGTTCTTGAACTGATGCTGAACCGGGTTATAATCTCGGCAAGGCGTAACCTAAGGAAGAGGTTAAGGCGATGCGAACCACATTCAGCTTGGCTTTTGCATTGGTCTGCGCAGCAAGTGTCGGCACTGCATTCGCAGGCGATGTGAAGACCTACACATCCGATG
>NZ_JBFUFF010000236.1:0-2631 GCF_056403555.1 Rhizobium sp. P2_G2 | reverse complement strand
GCCGATAGGGCTGGATGATCCGGGCATCGGCGACGCCGCACGGCGTCGCACGCCGATCCAGGTGCCTGATCTCAACGAACGAACGCCGTCTTCCGCTGAGAAGATCGTCCTCGACGCCGGATATCGTAGCGTCCTCGTGGTTCCATTGCTCAGGCCGGACAAGATCGTCGGTGCGCTTGTCGTCAGGCGCCGCAAGCCAGGTGAATTCGACCAACAGGTCGTGCACCTCATAGAAACCTTCGCAGCCCAATCGGTGCTTGCGATCCAAAACGCCAAGCTGTTCCGCGAGATTGAGGAGAAAGGCCGGGAGCTCGAAGCAGCCAGCCGCCACAAGTCTCAGTTCCTCGCGAATATGAGCCATGAGCTCAGGACACCGCTCAATTCCGTCCTGGGCTTCACCGAGCTGTTGGCCGACGGGATCTACGGCGAGCTCCCGGACAAGGCGAAGACCGCCGTGGCGCGGGTGCAAGAAAACGGCCACCACCTATTGGGGCTGATCAACGACGTGCTCGATCTTTCAAAGATCGAAGCGGGCCAGCTGACGCTTGCGCTCGAGGAATACTCCGTCGGGCAGATTGTTCGATCCACGGTTACGGCGGTGGAGCCGCTGGCGCGAGCCAAAGGTCTGATACTCTCGGCGACTGTTGCCGAGAAACTTCCGCTCGGACGTGGCGACGAACGCCGCTTGACCCAGGTCCTGCTCAATCTTGCAGGCAATGCCGTCAAGTTTACCGAAACCGGTGCGATCGACATTCTTGCCGATGCGGTCGATGGAGACTTCGAGATCACAGTGCGCGACACGGGCCCCGGCATTGCGTCTCAGGACCAGGTGCTGATCTTCGAACAATTCCAGCAGGTCGACAGCAGCAGCACCAGGCAGAAGGGCGGCACGGGTCTGGGCCTGGCGATCTCGAAACGTATCGTTGAAATGCATGGCGGAACCATAGAAGTCGAGTCCGTTCCCGGTTCAGGCTCGACGTTCCGCTTGAAGATACCGATCCGGGTAGGGGATAGCGAGGAGGCGGCGGCATGAGACACCCTGTGTCCACCCCTTTTGCGTCAGGCGGCGATTTTGATGGCGCCAGCGTGGAGATTTGGGTCGTATGTGGCGCGGTCTTGCCACGCGCGCCAGAGGATACGGATCCAAGCGCGCGCGAGGATTCTAGCAGCGTGCTGGTGCCTGCATCCACGAGCTTTTGCGCGGTTGTAGATGTCTGCGGCCCAGATGGAAGCGTGCCTGGAGTTGTCGGCGAAGCAGATGATGGCTTGTCGGAGCCGGTGGTTGCAGGCCCATCGGAAGACGACGCCGCGGGATTTGCCGGAAGCATGAGTGACGGGGCAGACGCCGGCCTCGGCGGCGAGTTGGTCTTCGGTTTGGAAGCGTTCGCGCACGTCACCGAGTTCGGCGAGGATTTGGGCGGCGCAGATGCGGCCGGCGCGGGGGAAGGACATGACGATCTGTCCGTCGGGGAGCTGGGCGACGGCATGTTCGATGCGCGAGGAGAGCTTTGTGATTTCGGAGACGAGGGCGTCGAGGATAGTGGCGAGTGCGCAGACGAGTTCGCCCTTGGCGTCTGTCTCGGCCTCCTGGGTGAGGCCGGCAGGGGCTGCGCGCAGCCTGGCGAGGAGTTCGACGGGCGAGCGACGACCGCAATAGCGGTGCTGGGCGAGGAAGCTGGCGAGGCGTTTTTCGCCGAGGCGGCTGGCGCTGTCGGGGGTTGGATATCGACGGGCGAAGGCGATTGCGATCGGGCTGTCGATGGCAGCGAAGATCGAGGTGGCGCCGGGCCAGAAGCTGTCGAGCAGGCTACGCAACTGATTGGCGAGTGCGGTGCGCTGGGCGATCAGGTCGTCGCGACCGCGCACAAGCGCGCGCAACGCGCGGATGTCGTCGGAGGCGGGGGTGAGCGGGCGGAAGCGATGTCCGTCGGTGCGCAGGATGTCAGCGAGCATGTAGGCGTCGCCGAAATCGGACTTGCCGCCGGCAGCTCGGTAGCGCGGGCGGCAGGCTTTGACGACATTTGGATGGATCGGCACGACCGGATGCCCGGCCTCGACCAGCGTATCGACGAGCAGGCCGGTAGGGCGCTCGATGGCAATGGGCAACTCGGCCGGCGGGGCAACCCCACGCAGGCGCGCCAGCAGCGCGGCGAGACCGACCGCGTCATGGCGGACCTCCTCTCGCGCGATGACCTGGCCGGTTGCGTCGATGATGCAGACGGAATGGCTTGCACCACCCCAGTCCAGTCCAACATGAAAGGGCATGTGCCGATCTCCTCGATTTGGTGTAGCCTCACCCGAGCTGGGAGATCGTACGGATCGCTCACTGACAGGCGCTCTGGCCGGCAAGCACTGGCGCTTCACCCTGTGGTCCGTTGCGGTCTCCCGGCACCTGCCGCGCGGCAGGTCTCATGCGGGCCGTCTAGCGGCAAGCGAGGCTGGCCGTCGCGGCAGATGCTCGGGCTGTTGGATGCTACGCCGCTTCGCGGCTCCACGTCCAACAGCCAGGAGGTACTCCAGTGAGCAAACGAATCCTGATGGTGGAAGACACTGAGGACAACCGCCAGATCATCCGCGATCTCATGGCCACCACCGAATACGAACTGATAGAGGCCGCGGACGGTGCTGCCG
>NZ_JBFUFF010000235.1:0-2761 GCF_056403555.1 Rhizobium sp. P2_G2 | reverse complement strand
TTGACGCGGACGCCCGACGGACCATAGTCCGCGGCGATCGCCTTCATGAGGCCGACCACCGCATGCTTTGCCGCGATGTAGCCCGTCGCACCGGGCACCGCCCTGAGCCCAGCGAGCGAGGCGACAAAGACGATCGATCCGCGCGTCTTGATCAGGTCGGCCAGGCAGGTGGCGGCGGAGACCCGCGCCGTCTCGAGATTGGTTGAGAGCGCTTTCGACCATTCGGCGTCGGATAGCTCGCCAAGCGGCGCGTTGCCTCCGCCACCGGCGCAATTGACGAGGATATCGACGGGGCCGTGTTTTCGGTTCACGAGCGCGACCGCTTTGGCCATGTCCACCGGTTGGGAGGCATCMGCCGTCATGGCCTCGGCATCGGTCGCGCTCGCGATCTCTTCAAGTGGTTTGGCCTCGGGCCCGATCAGCAGGCACCGCGCCCCGAGATCGCCGAACAGACGCGCCGTCGCCGCTCCGATGCCCGAGCCGGCGCCGACGATGATGGCGGTCTTGGMATCCAGTCGCATGATCACGCTCCACSACCGCTGCGGCGCGGYTGCGCCAGGCCGATCCGGCCGAAGGCCGGCATCTGGGGRTGCGGAACGAAGCCGACCCKSRCATCSAGSACYGCCGGCAGGTTCGACGCGACGGCGCGCTCAAAGGCTGCCGGGAATTCGTCGAGATCRGTGACGACCTCGCCGAAGCAGCCGAAGCCCCTGGCGATGTCGGCATAGTTGGTACCGGCCAATTCGCCKCCGAGCTGGTAGCCGCCGAGCTTCTGGCCGAAGTCGATGATGCCCCAGGCKGCGTTGTTGTGGATGACGTTGATGACGGGCAGGCCGTGGCGCCGCGCCGTATCGAGCTCTGAGAGCGTGAAGCCGAAGGAGCCGTCRCCGGTTATGTTGACGACCARCTCCTGCGGATGGAGATGCTTGAGCGCAATKGCGAAGGGCAGACCGAAGCCGAGCTGGGCCATGCACGCATCGTTGAAGCGCGTCCGGGTTTTGGTTGCCGGTGTCAGCGCGTTGCCCCAGAAGGATGTGTGACCGCCATCGAGGACGACGAGCCCGCTCTCGCCGAGCAAGCCCCCAATGGTCCTGGCCAATGCCGCCGGATGGATTACCCCGCCATCCATATGCGACGGCGCGCCRCCAAGCTYGTCGAGATAAGTCCGGAAGGCATCYGATAGGCCCGCGACCCATGGCTTGGGTGCGCTGGATATTTTCTGGCTATCGAGCGCTTCGCGCAGCTGCGCGAGCACCGCTCGGGCGTCACCCAGCAGTCCAAGTGCGAGCGGCGCCGCCTGGCCGAGCCGCACCGGATCGATGTCGATCTGGATCAACTGCTGCCGCGGCCAGCCCTTCACGACCGGCCGGCTTGTCTCCCAGAGATAGGATGAGAATTTGCAGCCGACGGCGAGAATCACGTCGGCCTCGCGCATCGCCTGGGCGATGACCGGTCCGCCGATCACACCGCCACAGCCGACGAAACCCGCRTAGCTACTCGGGACGGCGCCAGCGCCGGTCATGGTAGAGGTGGCTGCCGCGCCGAGYAGTTCGGTCACGGCCATCAATTCCTGCTGTCCGTCGGAATGGCAGACGCCGGCGCCGGCGACGACCAGCGGGCGCTCGGCTGTCGCCAGCAGGCGAGCAGCCTCCATGACCGACACGGCGTCAGCCGGCTGGCGACCTGAAGGCAACAAGCGCRACAGCGGCATGTCGAGTTCAGCGACCTCGAAGTTGTGACTTTCGACCAGCACGTCCATGGGGATGTCGAGATGAACTGGCGTCGGGCAGCCGGTCAGCGCGTGGCGCAACGCACGCCGCACCAGCGCCGGCAGGCGCGACACRTCGTTGACCGTCGCGTTCCAGCCGGTCAGTCCCTCGAACAGCCGCTTGTGGTCGGCATCCATSAGCTTGCCCTCGTGTGGATAGGCACTGATCAGCGGGATGTTGGTCGTGATGGCGAGGAGGGCGAGATTGTTGTTGAAGGCAACACCGAGTCCGGAGAGCAGATTGAGGCCGCCCGGCCCCTGTTCGCCGAGGCAGACAGCGATGCGGCCGGTGGAATAGAACTCGGCCGCCGCCATGAAGGCACCGGCGGCCTCGTGTCGGGCGCCGACATAGCGAATGGAATTGTCCTTGCTCAGCGCAGACAGAAAGGGGCCGAACGCGCCGCCCACGACGCCGTAGACATTCTCGATACCGGAAGATTTGAGAATGCGCGYCAGCGCCTGGCCGCCGTTGAGCGTGATCGTGTCACTCTGGATTTCCATGTTCATTCCGGCCCTCCTCCGCGGCCCTTTATTMYMTCATGAAGCCTCGGCCAGTGCCGGGTTCGGGTTGGGTGCCGGACGTGGCGTCGCAATCGCGGCAATTGCGGGCAGTAAAGTCTCGATTGCCGCAACCGGCACGATCGAGGCGATRTAGCGGTCCCGCCGCAGCAGAAAGGCATTTCCGAGATAGTTTTCAAGCTGCGGCGCGCTGAACAGCCGCGAGACGTCGCGATAGACCGGGAAGGCGCCATCGACCGGGTTCATCCATTCCGGCGTAAGGCCGACGACGAAAGCGCCGGCGCTCGCGAATTTCGACAAGGCCGCCGCCGGCACAATCCGATCCGGGAACTCGTGGAAGACAACCACCGTTGGCTGGTCGGGCAGCAGCCTGTCGAGCAGGGAGCGGACGCGATCGGTGCCCTCGACGACAGGCTGGGGGATGAGCCGGCCGACCATGGTCTGGCTCTCCGGCTTTCCATCGGGAAACAGCAG
>NZ_JBFUFF010000234.1:0-2794 GCF_056403555.1 Rhizobium sp. P2_G2 | reverse complement strand
CGCTTAAGCTTACCCGGCCTTCGTATCCTCTCCCGCAAGGGGCGAGGAAAACTCGCGGCGGCCTCTTGCCACAATCGAGGCGGTTGCTCATGGCACCCTACCTCTCCCCTTGCGGGAGAGGATAGCAAGCCCGCGCGAGACGTAGTCGAGTGCCTGGGCGCGCTTGGTGAGGGGTAAACAGCCTCGCCAACCCCTAAAGCCCGCGCGTCCTCAGCCAAGCCTTGGTCAGTGCCTCGAACCGTCCCGCCATATCCGCAATCGCGGCCTCGTCATTCATCTGACCCGACAGCCATTGCTGCGCGGCATAGGCAAAAATCGTCCGGCCGACCGCAAAGCCCTTGACCAGCGGCGAGACTGCGGTGGCGGCAAACGCCTTTTCAAGCTGCTCTGCCGGCGCTTCCAGGCCGAGTAGCACGATGCCGCGGCACCAGGGGTCGTTGTCGTTTATCACCTTTTCGATATTCTTCCACGCAGCCGGCGAATGCTGCGGTTCGAGCTTCCACCAGTCCGGCTTGATACCGAGCGCGTAGAGTTCGGTGATCGCGCGCGAAATCGTCGTGTCGTCCAATGTCCCATGCTTGCCAGCGATGATTTCGACCAGCAGTTCGCGACCGACCTTGCGGGCGGCTTCGAACAGGCTGAGCAGCTTCTGCTGCTGCTCCCTCTTCAGCGCTTCCGGATCGTCCGGATGGTAGAAGCACAGGCATTTGATGCAATGCTCGACCGGCCATTCGACCAGCTGCGAGCCGATATCCTGCGAGAATTCGAACCGGAGCGGCCGTGAGCCTGGCAGTTCCACCGGCCGGCCGATCCAGGAAAAGCCCTTTTTGGCGGCGTCGAAGAAGGCCTCGCGACCAAAACGCTCGTCGATCAGCATGCCGTAGCCTTCGCGGCCCTGGCTGACCCGTGCGGCGGCAGCGACGGCCAGCCGCTTGAAGACGTTGATCTTCGCATGCGGCGCCTTGACGGAATCGCAGATATCCGTGAGCTGCGAGCGATGGTCGATGGCCAGCGCCATCAGGAGCGGGATATCGCCGCGGCGCGTCGTCGCCCAATGGATGTGGCTGAGCGCCTCATCCTTTCTGAGCGCCTTGTATTTGCTGCCATGCTTGAGGAAATGTTGCAGCTCTTCCCAGGTCGGATATTCCGGCGCACAGAGCAGGCGCGATACGGCGAAGGCGCCGCAGGCATTGGCCCAGGTGGCCGAGGTCGCATGCGGCTCGCCCGAGAGCCAGCCGCGCAGCAGGCCGGACATGAAGGCGTCGCCGGCGCCGAGCACATTATAGACCTCGATCGGAAAGCCCTGGCCGACAATGCCGTCTTCGAGATTGTCGGAGATCGGGCCGTCATAGACGATGCAGCCCATGGCGCCGCGCTTGAGCACGATGGTCGCCGGCGTCGCCGCCCGGATCGCTTTCAGCGAGGCGAGCACACTATCGGCGCCCGAGGCGATCATGATCTCTTCCTCGGTGCCGACGATCAGGTCGCAATCCGGCAGCACCGATTTCATCAGCGTCGAGACGCGATCGGATTTCACATAACGCTCGAAGCCTTCGGCATGGCCGGCGAGGCCCCAGAGATTGGGGCGATAGTCGATGTCGAAAATCACCTTGCCGCCGCTCTCCTTGGCGATGCGGATCGCCTTGCGCTGCGCCGCTTCCGTATTCGGCTTGGAGAAATGCGTGCCGGAGACGAGGACGGCGCGTGACGAACGGATGAAATCCTCGTCAATATCGCTTTCGTCGAGCGCCATGTCGGCGCAGTCGGTGCGCACGAAAATCATCGGCGACACGCCTTCGGATTCGATCGCCAGCAGCACCAGCGCCGTCAGCCGGTCCTTGTCGGTGGCGATGCCATCGGTGTTGACGCCTTCGCGGTCGAGCTGCTCGCGAATGAAGCGGCCCATCTGCTCGTCGCCAACCTTGGTGATCAGCGCAGATTTGAGCCCTAGCCGGGCGGTGCCGACAGAAATATTGGTCGGGCAGCCGCCGACCGACTTGGCGAAGGAGGCAATGTCCTCTAGCCGCGAGCCCGATTGCTGGCCATAAAGATCCACGGAGGAACGTCCGATGGTGATGACGTCGAGGCTTTTTTCCTGATCTGAACCGGCCATTGCTCTATCCTCTATTTCCAGCCGGTCTTGCAGCCGACTTTTCGCCATTTTGAAACATAAATTCTATGGAAAAGTCAAATGGAATTTTTGTTTCATTTTGTATATATGTTCCTTTCGCGTTCCATCTGGCGGCGCTTTTCGGCGATCGCCACCGGCATGGCCATGGCCAGCGCCATCGAAGCCGATAGCGAGCGGAAACCGGAGAAATCCGATTCCACCACTTCGAACCAGCATTTGGCGAAAACCGCAAGCGGCGAGAACACCGAGTCGGTGATCGCCACCACCGGTACGCCGCGCTTGGCGAAACTCTCGGCATTGGCAATGCTGTCGGCTGCATAGGGCGAGAAACTGACGGCAAAGGCCGCGTCGCGGTCGCCAGCGAATTGCGCCATCTCCGCCTCGACGCCGTTCGGCGACGCCACCATGATGTAGCGGATACCGAGTTTGCCGAAGGCATAGGCCATGTGCGCGGTCAGCGGATAGGAGCGGCGCTTGGCAATGAGATAGATCGTCTCGGCGCCGGCGAGAATGTCGATGGCCTGGGCGAATTGCGCCGGATCGATCGATGCCGCCAGCCGGCCGATCGACTGCGCTGCCGCATTCAGGAAGCCGCTGAGCAGTTCGGCTTCGTGGATATGATTGTTTTCGCGCTCGAGGATGTTCAACCGCTCTTCGTAAGAA
>NZ_JBFUFF010000233.1:0-2817 GCF_056403555.1 Rhizobium sp. P2_G2 | reverse complement strand
ACAGAAGCCGACAGGCGGAGCGGTGTTTGCGTTTCGAGGGCGTCGTGGTGACCGTTTGAAACTTCTCTATTTTGATGGCCAGGGGTTCTGCCTCTATTACAAGGTCTTGCAGAAGGGCCGCTTCCCATGGCCATCCGCCGCTGATGGGACGGCGCGGCTGACGTCGGCGCAAATGGCGATGTTATGGGAAGGGATCGATTGGCGGCGGCCCGACTGGGGTGCGCCACCGGCGCGTGTCGGGTGATTTATCTGTCTGAAACTGCTGGTTTTTATGGCAATTCCTCCTGACACGTGGTAGTCAGGATCATGTCAAATGCGCCCCAAAATCTTCCCGATGATCCGGCCTTCTTGAAGGCGATGATCGCCGCCTTGCAGGCGGAAAATGCGAAGATGTCAGCGACATTGCTGGCCCATGACCAGTTGATCCAGAGCCTGCGGTTGCGCATTGCCAGACTGAAGAAGCAGGTCTTCGGCAAGTCCTCGGAGAAGATCGAGCGGGAAATCGAGCAGTTGGAACTGGCGCTTGAGGATCTCTTGATTGCCGCGGCGGAGAACGACAGCAAGCCGATCGAAGAGGCCGATGAGCCTGCGCCTGTTCCGGCTGAGGCAAACACTGCCGAAAGGATKRTGCGCCGTCGTCCSCGCGTATCGGAGAAGGCGGTTCGCGAGCGCAGGSARCTCGATCCCGGYAMCCTGTGCCCCKCCTGTGGCGGCGAATTGCGTCTGGTCGGTGAGGATGTCAGCGAAATCCTCGACATGATCGCCGCGCAGATGAAGGTCATCGAGGTGGCTCGACTGAAGAAGTCCTGCCGCTGCTGCGAGAAGATGGTGCAGGTGCCCGCACCCAGCCGTCCGATCCCGGGCAGCATGGCGGGCGCCGGCCTGCTGGCTTACATCCTGGTCTCGAAGTTCGATGACCATCTGCCGCTCTATCGCCTGGGCGAGATCTTCGCCCGCATGGGCGCCGATATCCCCGACAGCACGCTGGTCGACTGGTGTGGGCGTGCCATGCGGGTGCTCCAGCCGCTGATCGAGCGGATTGAGACCGCCATYATGGCAAGCGACCTGCTTCATGCCGACGACACACCGATCCGGGTGCTGGACCGCTCCATGCGAGACAAAGGCTTGGGCAAGGGGGTGAAGAAGGGCAGGATCTGGACCTATGTGAGAGACCAACGTCCATGGGCCGGCGGCGCTCCGCCGGGTGCGGTCTATTACTTTGCTCCGGACTGGAAGGAAGACCACGTCCACCATCACCTCAGAAAGGCAAGCGGCATCCTGCAAGCCGATGGCTACAAGGGCTATGGCAAGCTTTACCAACCCTTGCCCGACGGGACACAGCGCCTGCATGAAGCGGCGTGCTGGGCGCATTGGCGGCGCGACTTCCATGACATCTGGACCTCGAACAAATCCGAGATCGCCCGCGAGGCTCTCGACCGCATCGGTGCGCTCTACGATATCGAACGCGACATTGCCGGCAAGCCTGCCGATATCCGGCTTGCCGCACGTCAAAAGCACAGCARGCMAAARGTCGAAGYRTTGCGYRTCTGGGCCGAAGCGCAACTGACGCGCATTCCGGGCAAAGGCGACCTGGCGCAGGCCTTCCGTTATGGCCTGAGCCGCTGGTCGTCATTGAGCCTGTTCCTGGAGGATGGCCGTGTCGCCATCGACAACAATGCCGCCGAGCGGGCGTTGCGTCCGATCGGAATCGGAAGAAAGAATTGGTTGTTCGCCGGCGCCGAYACCGGCGCGGAGACGCTCGCCCGGGCCATGACGATCATCGAGACCGCCAAGATGAACGGCCTCGATCCGCAGGCCTATCTGGCCGATGTGCTCSACCGCATCCACGATCATAAGATCAATCGGCTCGATGAACTGCTGCCCTGGAACTGGCAACCCGCCACTGCTGCCACCGCCGAGGCCGCCTGATGGCGACGATCACCCATGTCTTCAGCATCGGCTATGTCGCGAAAATGCTCAATGAGGATTCTGATCTGCTTCGAGCGATCATCCGCAACGATGACAATCTGAGCTACGGCAATATCATCAACGTCGTAACCGGAGAAGATGAAGCCATCACAGCGCTCTCCGATGATGGGATCGACGAACTCAGCCAGATGCTCGCCGACGCCCGCCGTTCAGCCAACAAATGGCACGACTTCCTTGAAACCTTCGTCGACGACSAAGAACTCGTTGCCCGCATCAAGGCAAAGCCCCTGCGGTAACAATCGGACGGTTACGTCAATGCGGTTAAGTCAGCCAGTTGCCCTAAGACCGTTATTGGACCTTTTGGAGAAGACATGCCGAGTGGGTCGTGTCCCWKGGGGWGGTGTAGCTCGGCGGTAGCGAAGCCGCTCGCGAGCGCGCCCTCCACAGCGCTGTAGCGAGTGAGCGGCGTAGCGGGTGGTCATCAATGTTTTTCCGGTAGGCTCGGGTTGTTCAAGCTCAAACCTGATGGAAAGACCACCGATGACCGATGACATGATGACCCTTCGCTCGCTTGTTGAGAATAGTGCTGATACCGATTTATTGCGCGAGATGATCGGCTTTACGGCCGAGAAGCTGATGGAACTGGAGATTGGCGCCAARACGGGTGCTGCCTATGGCGAGAAGAATGCGTTGCGRCTCGCTCAGCGCAATGGCTACCGCGAGCGCGACTGGGAAACGCGGGCTGGAACGGTTGAGCTGCGGATCCCGAAGCTCAGGACCGGCAGCTATTTCCCRAGCTTCCTGGARCCRCGYCGSATGGCYGAGAAGGCTYTGACCGCMGTGATCCAGGAAGCCTATATCCAGGGTGTGTCAACCCGTTCGGTCGAT
>NZ_JBFUFF010000232.1:0-3023 GCF_056403555.1 Rhizobium sp. P2_G2 | reverse complement strand
GCCTAGCATGGTCTTGTTGAGGACAATCCATGCTCCACCGGCCAGCAGCAGAGCACAAATGAAAGCGATCGAATCGAGCATCGGCAAGAAGACCGGGCCGATCCGCCATGTCGACTGCGCATATGGAGTCTCATAGCGCAGATAGTCGGCGGACCAGACCGACTGGATCAACGACTCGATCAAGATCGTGATGCCGAACGTCACGAGTAGCGATGCGAATTCCTTGACCTTAAACCGCACGAACAAGGCATGGAGACCGACACCGAAAAGGAAGAACAGCGGCACGATCAACAGGCCACTGAAGACGGCCGGCACGCCGTAGGCCGTGCCGAGATGATAAGTCAGGTAGGCTCCCAGAAACGCCAACGCGAAATGACTGAGATTGACGAGTTTCAACAGACCCCAGCTCAAGCTAAGCCCCATCGCTAGAAGGCCATAGATTCCACCCAGCAACACACCGCTAGCGGCCGACTGCAGAAGGAGCACTGCACTCATTGCGAGCCTCCCTCGGCCATGAGGGCGCCAGAACGGCCCCGCTGCCCCATGCCCGATTTCAACTTCTCAATTCGCAACGCCTCCTCCTGCATTTGCGCTAACGTTAGCATTACAATCTCATGAGAGGTGCACACATGTCAACGTCAAAAGTGCCAAACGCGGGCATAAGTCGCGGAATATTCAAATTCTGCATATTGACGTCCTTGAATACTTTGCGCTAACGTTGGCAAATACCAAGCATGGAGGAATTCCCGGCGATGAAGATCGTTCGCTATATGCGCGCTGGCCGCGCCCACTATGGTGTGTTGAAGGATGACGGGTTCATCGACCGCATTGACAGTACGCCGTTCGAAAACACTCGCCCAACCGGAGAGCGCGATGACCTCGCCTCGGTGGAGCTGCTCTGTCCTGTCGAGAGCCCCCGGATCTTCGGCGTAGCTTACAACTACAGGGCCCATACGAACGAAACCGGGAAGGAGCAGCCGAGCATTCCGGTCCTTTTCATGAAGCCCAGCACCGCTGCAATCGGACAAGGCGACGCGGTGACTTATCCCGATGGCGCAGAGATCGTCCACTATGAGGGCGAACTCGTTGTCGTTATCGGCAAGCAGGCACGGCACATTCCGGTGGAAACGGCGCTCGATTGCGTGCTCGGCTATTGCTGCGGCAACGATATCAGCGATCGCGTCGTGCAAAGGCAGGAGAGCAAGTTCGGCTGCCTTCTCGCCGGCAAGGGTTATGACACATTCGCCCCGCTTGGCCCCGTCATTGCCACGGATATCGACCCGACCAACCTGCAGGTGATCACACGCCAGAACGGCGTGGTCAGACAAGCCGGCAACACGCGCGACCTGGTCTTCTCTGTGGCCGAGATCATCAGCTATCTCAGCCGCTTCATGACATTGCTTCCTGGCGATATGATCATGACGGGCACGCCGGCAGGCGTCGGACCGATCGCTGTCGGTGATCAGTTGGAAGTCGAAATTCCGGAGATCGGAATCCTTCGAAACCCTGTTGTAGCGGAAGGCGCCACGACGGGACCGGTCTAACTCGGCTGCGACTGCGCAACGCTCAGAGTTGTCGGTCAAACTCGGGCAGTGCCTCGAACAGGTCGGCCACGAGGCCAAAGTCGGCAACCTGGAAGATCGGCGCTTCCTCGTCCTTGTTGATTGCCACGATTACCTTCGAATCCTTCATGCCGGCCAGATGCTGGATGGCACCGGAAATGCCGACCGCGACATAGAGATCCGGCGCCACCACCTTGCCGGTCTGCCCCACCTGCCAGTCGTTCGGTGCATAGCCGGCATCGACGGCAGCGCGGCTGGCGCCGACGGCCGCACCGAGCTTGTCGGCGACGGGGAGGATGACTTCGCGGAACTTCTCCGACGACCCCAGCGCCCGGCCACCCGAGACGATGATCTTGGCCGAGGTCAGTTCCGGACGATCCGACGACGACAAGGCATCGCCGACATGGCTGGAAAGACCGGGATTGGCTGCAGAGGCGATTGCTTCCACGGCTGCACTGCCGCCTTCSGCTGCAGATGCGAAGCTCGCGGTGCGCACGGTGATCACTTTCTTGGCATCGGTCGCCTGCACCGTCTGGATGGCATTGCCGGCATAGATCGGACGCTTGAACGTGTCGGCAGAGACAACCTCGATGATCTCGGACACCTGCGCCACATCGAGCAGCGCGGCAACCCGCGGGAAGACGCTCTTGCCGGTGGCGGTGGCGGCGGTGATGATCGTGTCATAGCTCGGAGCAAGGCTGACGATCAGGGCGGCGAGCGCTTCGGCGATGTTGTGGCCRTATTCGTCGCTRTCRGCSAGCAGCACTTTKGCGACGCYGGARAGYTTTGCCGCCTGGTCGGCAGCAGCCTTGGCGCCCTTGCCGGCCACCAGTACATGCACGTCGCCGCCGATTTTCTGGGCAGCAGTCAGCACCTTGGCGGTCTGGYCGGAAAGGGCAGAATTGTCGTGGTCGGCAACAAGAAGAATGGTCATATCGGTCTATCCTGGATCTCTATCGTGGTCTCGTTGCTTGGCTTCAAATCACGCCGGCGCTTTTCAAGCTGGACACCAACTCGGCTACCGACTTCACCTTGACGCCCGCCTTGCGGCCCGACGGCTCCTCGGTCTTGAGGACCTTCAGGCGCGGCGAGATATCAACGCCCAGGTCTGCCGGGCTCTTCTTGTCGAGCGGCTTCTTCTTGGCCTTCATGATATTCGGCAGCGAGGCATAGCGCGGTTCATTGAGACGCAGGTCCGAGGTGATCACCGCCGGCAGCTTGACCGCGATCGTCTGCAGGCCGCCATCGACTTCGCGGGTGATGTTGGCGCTGTCGGCACCCAGGATCTCGACCTTGGAGGCAAACGTCGCCTGCGCCCAGCCGAGCAGCGCCGAGAGCATCTGGCCGGTCTGGTTGCTGTCGTCATCGATCGCCTGCTTGCCGACGATCACCAGGCCGGGCTGTTCCGCCTCGACCACGCCCTTGACCAGCTTGGCGACGGCGAGCGGCTCGACGATCTCC
>NZ_JBFUFF010000231.1:0-3079 GCF_056403555.1 Rhizobium sp. P2_G2 | reverse complement strand
CCATGGGGCTGGCGTCGGGACTCTGCCGCTATACACTGAATTTACAGAATGATTCGAAGCGGATGACGCAAGTTCCGGGCAGGTTTTGAAGCTTAGTTTGCCCTTGTCGGTTCGCGGATCAGTCCAGGAAAGTTCCCGGTCCCCTTGCCGGTCGCATCAGCCCTTCGGCTGGCGCGGGCGCTTTGGGATTCCTCATATCAGGTGCTGCATGAGCCTTTTTGACGTCAAAGCCGAACGCCAGTCCCATCCGGTGGACACGATCGAGTTCGTTGCCGACAGCAACGACTGGGCCTTTGACCGTCCGGCCGATGACGAGATCGCCATGACAGTCGAGGGCAAATGGTCCGACTATCATGTCTCCTTCGCCTGGATGGAGGAGTTCGAGCAGATGCATTTTTCCTGCGCCTTCGATCTCAAAATCCCGGAGGCGCGGCTTGCCGAAGTGCACAAGCTGGTGATGCATATCAACGGCGATGTGCTGATGGGCCATTTCGATGTCTGGCCGCGTGCCGACATGGTGATCTTCCGCCATACGCTGCTGCTCGCCGGCGGTCTGGAGCCGACCGGGAGGCAGGTGGAAAGCCTGCTATCGCAAGCGCTCGATACCTGCGAAGCATACTACCAGGCTTTCCAATTCGTCGTCTGGTCCAGCATGAGTGCGCAAGGCGCGATCGCTGCGGTGATGTTCGAAACCGTTGGTGAGGCATGATCCCGGCGCTCTCCGGCCCTATCGTTCTTATCGGTGCGGGCAATATGGGTGGCGCCATGGCGCTTGGCTGGGTGAAGAACGGCATCGATCCGGCGTCGATCATCGCCGCAGACCCCAATCCTCCTGAAGCAATGAAGGCGCGGCTTGCTGAAGCCGGTGTGCGTTTCGTTGTCACGGCGCCGGAAGGCGTCGTCGCTGGCGTGATCTTCGTGGCGGTCAAGCCGCAGGTGATGGCCGAGGTGCTGCCGGCTTACAAGGCTTTGATCGGGCCTGAGACCATCGTCGTCTCGATCGCCGCGGGCAAGACGCTTGCCTTCCTGGAAGAGCATCTTGGCGAAGCGGCAATGGTGCGCGCCATGCCGAACACGCCGGCCATGATCGGCCGCGGGGTCACCGGCGCCTTTGCCAATCGCCGCGTGACATCAGCCCAGCACAAGCTTGTCGATGCAATGTTAAGCGTATCGGGACCGGTCGAATGGGTAGAGGACGAGGCTCTCATCGATGCGGTCACGGCGGTTTCGGGCTCCGGCCCGGCCTATGTCTTCTATCTCGTCGAGTGCATGGCAGAGGCAGGCCATAAATTGGGCCTGCCGGCGGACCTCGCCATGCGGCTCGCGCGGGCTACGGTGTCGGGCGCTGGTGAATTGCTTCATCAGTCGCTCGGCGCGCCGTCCGAACTGCGCAAGAATGTTACTTCTCCTGGCGGCACGACGGCTGCGGCACTTTCTGTGCTGATGGCGGAAGATGGCATGCAGCCGCTGTTCGATGCAGCGATCAAAGCTGCGCGCGACCGCGCTGAAGAGCTGGCGAAATAGCGATGTCGGAAACCATTTCTTATGCCGATTTCGAGCGTGTCGATATTCGTATCGGTACGGTGGTCGAGGCCAATCCCTTCCCCGAAGCACGCAAGCCGGCGATCAAGCTCGTGATCGATTTCGGACCGGAGGTCGGCGTCAAGAAATCGTCGGCGCAGATTACGGTGCATTACACGCCAGAAGCGCTGATTGGCCGGCAGGTGCTGGCGGTGGTCAATTTTCCGCCGCGGCAGATCGGTCCCTTTCGTTCCGAGGTTCTGACGCTCGGTTTCGAAGACGAGAACGGCGCCATCGTGCTCGCCCAGCCGGAGCGCGCTGTCCCCAACGGCAAGAAGATGATGTAACTGATCCGTCACGACGGTGACTCATTTTACCCGAATTGCTGCAGTAGATTCGGATGTCGGTGATTTGGGGAGACGGGGGCTATGCCACTCAGCGCTATTCATGAGCGTTTTCGCGTATCGTGCCTGCCAAGGGCTGCGGAAGTCGCCGAACGCTGGCAGGCGACGCATGTCGTGTCGCTGATCGATCCCGGCATTGCTGACGAACATGTACCGGTGATCCGCAACGCCGAGCATATCGTCGCCCGGCTGCGTGACCAGGAGAACTCGGTCGATACCACCCATTTTCCCGACATTGTCGGCAGCCTGTTCGACACCGTGCGTCCGGCGATCGAAAGCCCGCGGTCGCGCATTCTCGTACATTGCCATGCCGGCATTTCACGCTCGACGGCCTTCTGCTATGCGATGATCGCCCACCGAGCCGGGCCGGGGCTGGAAGAACAGGCTTTCGGCGCCTTCCTCTCCATCGTCAACAAGCCCTGGCCGAACCGCCGCATCATCGAAATCCTCGATGCCACCTGGGGCAGGGGAGGCGCGCTGCTGGCGCCGCTCGACGCCATGCGCGCCCGCTATCCACGCCGCATGGAGGCGTTGCACCGCTTCAACATCAAGCGGAAGTTCTTTGAACTGGTGCCGTGCGAAATTTACGGGCGTTGAGCGGATAAGTCGATTGGAACGCGTTTAAACCGGCACTCTGACCGTCGCCCTCAACCCACCCAGCGGGCTATCCGACAGCGTGACATTGCCGCCATGGCCGCGGGCGATGTCGCGGACGATGGCGAGGCCCAGGCCCGTGCCGGAGGCGTCGAGGTTGCGGGCTTCGTCGAGCCGGAAGAAGGGCTTGAACACTTCCTCCCGCATCGCTTCCGGAATACCGGGACCATCATCCTCGACGATGATGGTGAGGAATTTCTTGGAATTGCGTGCCTCGATGCGGATATTTTCCCTGGCATGCCGCCAGGCATTGGCCGTCAGGTTGGTGACCAGTCGGGTGAACGCATTCGGACGCACCGTCACACTGCTCTGTCCTTCGATCGAGGCGGTCAGCATCTTGCCATGCAGCGCCGCACTCTGCTCGAGCTGGGTGAACAGCTGGTAGAGGTCGAGTTCGCCCTGGTGCTCTTCGGTCTGGCCGCGGGCGAAATCGAGGTAGCCTTCGAGCATGGAATTCATGTCGTCGACGTCACGGTTCAGCCCGTCGAGGTCTTTTGGGC
>NZ_JBFUFF010000230.1:0-3206 GCF_056403555.1 Rhizobium sp. P2_G2 | reverse complement strand
CGATCGGGTTCTTGTATGAGCCTCAAAATCCGGCGCTGGCAACGTATTCAGGCCCGCGATTGATGGAGTTTCTTTCCGGTGCGTTTCTTGGAAGGATTTTTGGCTTCGACCTGAAAAACAGGCGCTTTCGGGAGGCCACTCTCTACAGCGCACTTGTGTCCGGAAGTCTTCTCGTTTTTGGCGCCGCTTTTCCCGAATTGGGGCCAGGCGCCGCCGCCTGCTTTTTAGTCAGTGCTTTCTTGCTGCTCGATCGCGGCAATCTTATTCCTCGTCTGTTGCCTCTGAAGGCTCTTGGCGACGCATCCTACTCCATCTATCTGGTTCAGGAGTTCGCATATCTCGCAGTGGCCTCGGCGGCGCCTCATCTTGGGCTCGGCGAGGGTGGCAAATTCTATGGATTGGCGTGTATCATCGCCATTGTTTTTGGATTGGTTGCACATAGATGGCTCGAAGTGCCGCTGACTCGCAGCGCCAGACTCGGACTGACGAGGTTGCTTGACAGATCACGGCGTTCGGCTGGTGCAAGCAGCAGCTGATTATCGATTATGCCAGCGAAGTAGCGATCGGGGCTTCTTCGAACGGTGCTGCTATTTGGTTATTCGGACTGACCGAATGCATCGCGGCATGGATCGCCAGTGGGTCGGGAGCGGTTTGGCGATTGGTTGAGCACGACCTCCAATTTCCGGAGCGACTGTGATGACCGCTACCCCATTTTTTTCGCCGGCCGTCGTGTTGTCAAACGTGAGTAGCTTCGGCGTCTCGCACAAGCCCTGCCCATTAGAAATTCGCCGATATCCCTAACCCGGAAACGTTTTTAGCATTTCCTTCCCTGCCAGATTGAAGACCTGGTAACGGGGCAATTCTAACAGAGGGTCGCCCGGCTTCACTCGATCCCCCCGCGTCGTGCAGGCGAATTCCAAGCCGGCTTCGGCGGCAATCGCCGGGGTTTCCGGCCCATAGCTTCCATAGGGATAGGCGAAAGATCTTATGTTCCGGCCGATCAACCGCGCGCATTCCTCGACGCTTCCGCCGATTTCCTGCCCTTGCACTGCCGGAGCACAGCCCGCCAGTGCAGGGTGGGTGACGGTGTGTGCGCCGAGTTCAATCAGGGGCTGGCCAGCGAGCCAGTTCAGCTGCTGCAAGCTCAAGGCGGCACCGCTCGCCGGAGCCTGTTCCGGCACCCCTGATTGCGCATGAAGTTCGGCCATCGCGCTTTCGCGGTCGGTATTGTCGAGCGACTTCAGATATGTCCAGATTCCGATATAGGCACGCTGCCGCGCCGTCCATTCTCCGCCGGATGCGCGCCAGCTTCTTCGTTGAAGGTCGGAGTCCCGTGCTCCCAGGGCCCATTCCCGCCGTTCCGGCGAGGTGATGCGGATCGCAACATCGCGATGCTGCATGACGATTTCTTCAAGCGCGTCCCACCAGAACCAGCGCGTCGAACCGATCATGCCGGAACAGAGAAATATGGTCGCCGGCAGGCCGTTCTCGATGAGCAGCGGCGCGGCAACAGCCGCATTGCAGGCATAACCGTCATCGAACGTGATGGCCGCGGCATTGGGCGGCAGGCTTCCCTCGGCATGACGCCGACAGAAGTCCGTCAGGCTCAGAACTTGCCGACTAGATTTCAACACCTTCAGCTGAGACGCGAAATTGGCAGGGCTGACGCAGATGTCCCAGGGATCGCCCTCGACCTCGGCAATCCGATGATACATGAGAATCACCGGTCCGGGCCTGAGCGCTGCGATCTGCCTCCTAAGCCGCCTCAGAGCGCGTCGAAAGAGATTTGCCGGCATCTAACTTGCCCCTCCCCCCCCGTTCATCCGCAGCCTTGCGGAAATACGGGCCGAGAAAAAATTCCAGGTCGTGACGGCGAGCCGGCGTGAAAAGTGATCGTCGACTTCGAAACCTGCCCGCAGGTCGCGCCAGGCAGCACCCAGGTTCCGCCTTTGGAAGATGTTTCGAAGGATCTGCTCGACGATCAGGCTCCCGTAATATTCTTCGAAAAAAGACCGGCCTTCCCTCCATGCCAGCAACAAGTTTTCGTCTTCCGGACCAGGCTTGTTCTTGTCGAGCACGCGCTTGGCAAGCCTGAGCATATTGGCAAAATTCCGCGTCATGTTCGCCTCGTGACGCCGGTACTCGGCGCCAGATGCATCGTAATGACGGATCGGATGGCTGCGTGACAGGCGGAGATAGATGTCGAAATCCTCACAGGCACGCAGGCTTTCATCAAAACCGCCGCTGGCGGCCAGCATATCGCGACGATAAAGGACGGTGCCGTGCATGGCGATATGATTGCCGCGCAGGAGCCCCGGATGATTGGCGCGCGCGCCATCTGGATGCATTTCGAAGAGCATGTTTCCGGCGACATCGATCTCCCGGTATCCGCCAAACGCGAACGCTGCTGAGGGGGAGCCCATCAATGCCGCGTGCGCACTTTCGAGCGCTGTCGGCAGCAGCCGGTCATCCGCGTCCAGGAACAGGATGAAATCCTGCTTTGATTGTTGCAGCCCGGCATTGCGCGCCGAGGACAGCCCGCCGTTCTTCTTCCAGACATAGCGAATCCCGGGAAAACTGCGCACCACTTCAGCCGTATTGTCGGAGGACCCGTCGTCCACCACGATGATCTCCGTTGGGAGCAGGGTCTGCGCAAGGCAGCTTTCTATGGCCTCGGCCAGAAAATGGCCGTGATTGTAGCAGGCAATCGCCACGCAAATGCCGGACCGAGCGTCAGCCATGGATATATCCAGTCTTCCGGGAGGCGACCGGCACGGTCACAAGCGCAGTGCCACCTGGATGCAACCACCGGTGCAGCGAGTCAACAGCGCGACTAGTGTCAGATGAAGAGTCCGGGTCAGAATATTGCAGTCTAATTCCTCCTCCGGCAGGCAATCCTGCTGCCAAAGGTCGCCCGCGATCATTGCATCCAGGTATAGATGCACCATAGATCAGTACATCCGGTTTGTCGATCTTGCCCTTGCCGAACTGTTTGCAATGGTCGTCGCCGACTTCAGGCACGCGAACCTCGATCGTATCGGCGTGCCGGAGCAGAGATTCGCCGACACAGGACGTCCTCTTAATGCGAGCTTCGCACGCCAAGGAGAAGGACAGACCGGCAGAACAGGCTGCGGCTGCGAGGTAACTTTGGCGCTCAGACGACACTTCATTCATGCAGGACCGACCAAGCTCCGCTCCGTTGACAG
>NZ_JBFUFF010000229.1:0-3220 GCF_056403555.1 Rhizobium sp. P2_G2 | reverse complement strand
ATCATCGGCAAAGAAGTGAATGGCCAAACTGTGTGGGGCCTCGCGGACGCTGAAGGAAAAACGATAGTCGAACCTCGCTACCGGGCAATAAGCTGTTTTGAGAATGGTCTGGCCTGGGTTCCAGTCGACGAGAAGAAAGCCTGGTGCGCGATAGACCGCTATCAAAGAATTCGCGAAAACGTGCCGTGCGTGACCAACTGGATTGCCAATCGAGTGTTTGATGCAGGCCCGGAGAAGCTTTCCGACGACTACTACGAAAGCGGCGTTTTGTGGATGCAAGCCAACCTCGAATATGGGCTTGGCCTGAGGAAAGAGCCGCCACGAATTGTTGGGCACGGCATTTCGACGTCGTTCTAGGGAGAGACCTCAGGCAAATCCTGTCTCCGAACATAATCCTGGCTGTTTCAATGACCACGCTGCCGCCCAACGTCTACACTGTCAATCAAGTCCGGCGGTAGTCTCGCCGTGCGGATGGACAGCCACAGGCCGCCTGAGGTCTGTTTAGGGTACCGTCTGAAGTTTGATCACTTCTGCTTTCGCACGAACGATCAAAAATTGGAGTTGCGGATCGCCTTGCCTGACCGACAAAGCGGCATTTAATGCCAGCAGACTTTGCTCGGCGTATTCCTTTTTATGAGTTGCGATTGCAAGCTGCAGAAGTGATGTACCAAGCTGACTGTTCGCGCGGACATAATATTGCGGAAGATGCCCGGGCGAAAAGACTCCCAACGCGGCGCGAAATGCGGCATTGGCGGCCAGGAAGCGGTCTGGGAGTCGATATATCACCGCGAGCTTCAGAAGTGCATCGGCGTACGACGCCTGGGTCAAAGCCCATCTGTCTGTGTCAATTATCGGCGGCCAGTCATGAAGGCTCGCCTCATAGGCCGCCACCGAATCGTAAAGAAGTTGAGGCTTGACGCCAATGATTGCTTGCTCTTCTAAAGCCAGCCCAAGATCGGCCTGCAATTGTGTTCGTAGCGCAGCATTAAACTGCATCGACGGGGTGACGCCATCAGGCAGGTTCCTTGTCAGCCCATGGCGAAGAACCTCGGCGGCCTCGTCGAGCTTCTTTACATCTCGCTCACGGACTCCAAGCTCGGTCAGGGCCTCGCCGAGCGTTGCTGCCCAACTGACATACTGACGCGCTTCAAATTTGATGTCACGCACTTCCAGCACAGCGCGTTCTATGTCGACAGCTTGACGCACATATTCGTCGTTCTTGGTGAGATTTCCCAAAGAGAAGTATGATGCCGCAAGAACAGCTCGCGTGATGACCCAGTTTCTTCGGTCTTGTACACGCTGCCAGGTGTCAAGCGCTGCTTTTGCCGAGACGATCCCTTCCTGAAGCCGCCTTGGCGTATGTTCCATTACCCCAAGCTCAAACAGCGTTTCTGCCAAATCGTTCTGCGCACCCGCGTACTGACGGGCATGCCGTGTCGGAGTAAATATCTCAAGCGCAGCGTGATAAGCCTCGACCGCCATTTCCAGATGATGGGCTTCAGTCCTGTTTTCACCGACGGCCATTAGGGCGTCGGCGCGGCTGAGTTGGGTCATGCCCCAAAGTTCGCCATCGGTTTTCTTTGTCCACACTTCGAGCGCAGCATCGAAGTCTGCAACGGACTTCTCAAATAAACCAATTTCTCGCGTGAGGGTCGCCAGCCGGAAATGCTCATGACCCAGCTTCGAATTAAGCGTGGCGCACGTATTCGGATTTTTCTGACGATTACATGCGGCAAGTGCTAACTGGTCCTCTTGGATGGCCGCCCTAAGGGCCGTTATCACATTCTTTGTATCGACTGCTTCCAGGTCTGCTGACGCGGACTGCGCAATGGCAAAAAGCATGAGACCTGTGACAAGAACCGAAATCTTAAAGATACGCAAAGTGCCCTCTTGAATGCCTTTGGTCTGCGCTAAGACAACCGAGCCGCAGCGTGTCACAGCCGAGAGTGCTCACTTTCGTCCCACGCGCAATTCAACTCAATGGTTCAAATAAGTCCACCCACAAATCAACGCCATCTAGTTTCGACCCTGGACCGCGCGACCAAGCTCTCCGACACCAGTCCAACCGCGACGACAGATGGCCGCTTTTTTTATCCCCATGGCTTCATGTTCGTCATGCCGGTCAGGAATCTGATCGGCGCCCCGAAATGTTTCCGTCAGCCTCGCCAGCACGCTGAAAAACAGGCTCGCGGCTGATAGTCGAAATTCGTGTCGAAGGGGAAGACGGGCCGCATCCGGCGCCGGCTTGTCAGACCTTCAATATCCTGGCTGACGACACCGGCAGTCAGCGCCATGAGGTTCGGATTGGCAATAGGGGCAAGTTCCGGCGAAAGATAGCCGGACTTGACGACAAGCAGGCGCACCGAGCGGGGGTCGAGGCCGAGCCGCGTGAAGTCAGCGAGATCATGATAGGGGCGCCTGCGAGCGGCAAGAACGATGGTCGCGCCGCCGGCCCGGATGACTGCTTGACGTTCGGCCGGAGGCCCCGGATCGTCGAGGCGAAGCACCTCGGTTTCTAGACGAACTGGCACGCTTGCTGGATCGAGACTGCCGCCGATCGACAAAGACACCGTTGCACCTCGACCGGCGGCAAAGCAGATCTCAACCGCTGGCCGGTCCGTGATGCCGGCAAACAGCGCATTGCCGAATTTGCGGGCCAGCACGGCCCGAAGGACGTCGGCGCGATCACCTACGCCGCCGCCGGTTGGATTGTCGGCGGAGTCCGCCACGATGACCGGAGCAGTTCGTGTGCTGGCAGCGATATCGAGCATCTCTTCAAGCGGTCCGGTCACTGGGCCGAAACGGAAATCGCTGCGGGCATTCCAATAAGAAAACGCAATCTCTTCGGCGACCCTCGCAGCTTCGGCCTTGTCGGTCCCCGTTACTACGGCACACGCCGTCGCACGCGGCTCATCCGCCCAGACATAGCCGACCATCAAATTGGCGTCGAGAATGCCCTTGCGTCGATCGCAATCTACAAGCCTGCGGTAAAGGGTTCTTGCCGGTTCGTCCTCGGTCGAGGTTCGTTCCCCCGGCAACAGCACGGGGACCGGCGCCCAAGCGATCCCCGGTCGCGTCCCGCTTTTCAGCGCCCTAACAAGCATTGACCAAGCGCGCACCATGGTTTCACGGACATCGACGTGCGGCGCAGTGCGATAGGCTGCGAAGATATCAAGCTGATCGACGATCGTCTGGCTGACGTTGCCGTGGAGGTCATAGC
>NZ_JBFUFF010000228.1:0-3336 GCF_056403555.1 Rhizobium sp. P2_G2 | reverse complement strand
CTATGGCATGCCGATCCTCGACGTCGACAAGGCCAAGACCTGCCTGTTCGTCAAGCGCTCGCTCGGTTCGGGCTATGCCGGCATCGACAACACGCTGTTCTACAAGGACGGCACCATGATGCTGCTCGGCGACGCCAAGAAGGTCACCGAGGAAATCGTCAAGGCGATGGCGCATTGAGGGCGATGGCCCATTGAGCGTCGGACGAAGATTCGAACAGCATCGTATCTTTCCGCCTCCCGGACATCCCCGATGGCGCTTGGTTATCGGTGCGTCGAGTTGTCCTTGTTACACGCGGAACTGTGTCTCTTGCCTTGTTGGTACATCCTATGATAAAGTAGCAATGACAATGAGGGATTTCGCTATGCGTGTGTTTATGATGATCTGCATGCTCATCTCCATCGCAGTTATTGGTGCTGGACAGGCTGTTCCGGCACAGGCTGGGGCTTGTAGCAGCAACAATACCCTACAGACCTGCTGACAGGATGAGGTAAACTCATCGGCTTAGGAGGACGGTGCGGTGAGTGGGGACGTAGCGATCTGGCCGGCAGAAGCGCCGAAGACGCTTTGGAACTACGATCTGCTCCGTCCCGCTGTCGAAAGGCCATATCCTCTGCCGTTGATGGGCAAGCATCCGGACTTGGAGTTTGTCGGTTACTACGCCGTAGGCGTTTTGATTATTCTGCTATTCGCATGGAGGAGGTTCGACAAACGGACGTTCGACCCCTCATCAGACGATTACCTCGTCCTGAAGGAGCTTTCGCCCACCGAGTTGAGAGGGCCTTCGAAAATGCTCCAGGCCTACCTCTACTATGCGGTAAGCTTGGTCCTGATATACAGCGCCTTTGCTTTTTTCGGCACGGTAATCTTCGAGGCGCTCAAATCCGCCAATATTGCGGGACTCCAAGTCGATATCGATCCAGCCTCTTTTGCCGATCGAAACTGGCCCATAACACTTGCGTTGGCGCTGGCGGGCCTAACCGAGTTGTTCAAGCCTCTGGACACATGGGAAGCTTGGCTGCGACGACTGTCACATCGCTGGGTAGGGATTCCTATTCGTGTCAAAGCGCGCACCGAAAAGCTGCTTCGCTACCTCGACAAGAAGATCAATCTGGACCCATCCGACAGCCGTGAAGAGGGCGCGGACGCTTTTAAACAATTGGTTCCTGCCTGGTTGGACCGACTGCCTGAATGGGCTTTGCTTTTCATTAACAAGAGGATCGGCCTGAAGAGGCTCAAGCAGAAATTCGTGCAGTTGAGGCTTATGACGGATCTCGTCAAGGAGCCTGGAACATGGCCGGACCTGGCCCTGCTCGAAAAGGTGAAACCACTGGCAAAACGTGTCTATGGCGATGCTGAAATTGCCATGCAGCAGCTCGAGGATGTGCTGGTCACGGAGGGTGAGCAGCGTTTATCCGATATAGGCGACGGCGTTGCGGCCGGCGTCGAGCGCCCTACCACCAAGGAACAGCCTGCCGAAAATTCTCAGACAGGCAATCCCGGGCAATCCGGCAGCTCGGCTGACGGACTCTCTGAAGCTGCTCGCAAGCGACGCCAACAGCTTACCGTCCTCGAAGGCGCAATAGACAGGGTCGAGAAGTCGCGCCGTGAAACCGGCGCGTTGTTGGCAGTCTATGCAGAACGCGACGAGAAGAGAGACAAACTTGACGAGAAGAATCTTGTCGGCGAGGCGATCCGGTCCGCGTTTCCGTTTACCCGTCACGTCAACACCGGATTTTGGATCTTGATGCTGCTCGTGCCGATTTTCACCTTCTACACGGTGATGACGTGGCTCGGAGTCCATGGCCTGCTTGGCAACGTAAAGCCCGGGCTCACTACCGTATTGGCGACCGCCCTCTGTGAGACATTGCGAAATGCTGCAATCTTCCTGTTGCCACTGACCGTCGTGCTGGGGGTGAGAAGCTATCTCAAGGACAGCGATCAATGGCACCCCATCAGCCTCTTCAGATTTGGTCCAGATACGGCCATGGAGTGCGTTCTGATTATCGCCGTCGGCAGCTTTGTTGCCGCCGTGAGCCTTATTGCCATCGCGATGGGTTGGATCGCGCTTATCGCGGAGAACCCGGATCGGTTTAGGACGGTGCTTTTCTCCGGCAAAGTGCCGTTTGCGATATATACCCTATCCTACTACTTTCCCAGCATCGCGTCCGTTGTCATCACCACCTGGGCTATCGACTCTCTTGAATGGAAAAACGTGTCGTGGAAACCGTGGGTGTTTGGTGCAGGAAACGCCGTCGTCGTCCTTTTGCTGATGACGGCGCAGGCCACCTTCTGGGGCTTAGCCGCTCCACCTCCTTTTCCCATTAGCTTGCCAGCGTTGATCTACTCACAACTCGATCTGACGGACTTTATCGTTTATGCGCTTATTGCCTTCCTCTCGGCAGGCCTGTTCGCTTTGCCCAGCGATAGCGACGACAAAGAGAGCAAGAAAACTACCAAAAGGGCCAACAAGAAGGATAAGAAGGACAATATTGAGGAGGCACCGCCTGGAACTGGAACGGGCGGTTTGTCTGTTGCGCCTCAGGCCAGCGTTGCGATTATTGCACTTGCGTTGATCTCGAATCTTGCCTTTCCCCATCCGGTGCATGCCGGTGGACATCATTGCTCAGCGAAATTGAAAATGCTGAACCCGGCCTCGCCCCGTCAACTGGTTCATGCTGGCGGACAAATTGGTGCAGCCCAATCGCAAATACTGACCGTCGTGCCATATTCGGTCGGCGTGAGCGAACACTTTGGCTCATCCGGATCGAAAATGCTGAACCCGGTCTCGCCCGATCCCGTTCAGGCCGCCGAACAACTTGGCTCGGCCAAATCGAAAATGTTGAACTCGGCCTTGCCCCATCCGCTTCACGCCGGCGAAAAAAGCGACAAAGCCAAACCGGGCGACGCTCGGACCGTCTATCTCGGCGTCAGGTATGACGCAGAGCCCTTTTCTTATCTCTCGGGGACGGGTAGGGACGGCTTCCGGTCGTTCCGCGGTTACTCAACGGATCTTTGCTATCAGTTGTTCGATAGCTCAAAATACGATGTCGTGTTGGTTCCGGTCACCGCGTCACGACGTTTCGATCTGCTGCGGACAAAAATACCGGAAGATGGCGATTGGGCCAAAGACCGCAAAGTAGACGTGCTCTGTGAGGCGACCACTCTTCGCTTTGACAGACGAAAGGAGCACGATAAGCAAGTAGAGCAGATCGACGGCATTTTTTCGCCTCTCACGTTTGTCTCCGGTGTCTCCTATTTGTTGCGTTCGTCGCGTCAACATAACGCGCACGACATCTATCTTGCCTATGTCGAAGGAACAACGGCGGAGCGTGTGG
>NZ_JBFUFF010000227.1:0-3343 GCF_056403555.1 Rhizobium sp. P2_G2 | reverse complement strand
GGATCATCCAGCCCTATCGGCTGGTTGGAAACTGCCGCGACAAGCTCGTTGCTCATCCCAAAAGTGGCGCGGAGGCGGAATCGTTGCCGCGTGCTGCTGAACACATAAATGATGCCCTCATCCGTGTCCGACAGTTGCACCGCCTTCGCCACGATCGTCTCCAGCACGGTGTCAAGATCGAGCGTCGAGTTGACAGCCTTGCTGACTTCCCCGAGCGCCTCAAGTTCGCCAACCGAGCGTGCAAGCTCGGCCGTGCGCGCCTGCACTTCTTGATATAGCCGCCCCAGCTGCTCGGACGTCTGGTTGACATTTCTGGCAAGCACGCCAAGCTCGTCCCGGTTGACGACGGCAACCTGTTGCGCAAAGTCGCCGGCCGCGATCTGGCGCAGACGCATCTCGATCTTCTTGACCGGCTCGATCAATGACCAGGAGATGATGTAGCCGAGCCCGAGTGCAAGCAGGATGCTGCCCACCGCAAAGGAGACCACGATCAGTCGTGACGTCCCGTACGCCCCTTCGGTCGCCTTGATTGCCGCCACCATGTCGGCTTCCGCGATGTTGACCAGTTGGTTGGTCAGCCGCTCGAGGCGGTCGGCCGATGGTATGATTTCATCGAGCTGCATCCTGCGCGCCTCGTCGGTGCGCCCGGCGCGGATGAGCTCGACGACTTGGGTGACCTTTGCGGTCAACTGGTTGTATTCTTGCCGGACCTGGGCCAGCAATTGCTTCTCGTTTGCGGCGACAAACTCCATGCGGTCGAGGTCGTATCCAAACTGGTTGACCTGGCGCAACGCCGCATCAAGCATCCTTTCGTCCTGAAGCAAAAGCGCAGTCGAGACGCTGTAGAGTTGGTTCGTCGTGTCGTGCTGGACCTGGCGATAGGCGGCAATCTTGCGCTGCAGCTTGATCAGCTCGGTCGTCTGGGCATTGACTCCGCTGAGCACCTGCAAGCCGACGGCTCCAAGCACGATCAGCATTCCGACGATTGACAGGAACGCGATCAACAGCTTGGTCTGGACGCCAAACGGCAGCTGCGCAACCCAACCAATCAGCCGTCTCGTCAGGTTAACCGGCTTATTCCAGGAGGCTAAGAAGATCACTCCGGAACTCCTCCAGGTCGAACCCAGCGCCGAGATATTGTACGCGCACCATGCCATGCCGATCTACGAGCGACGCCAGTAGAGTATGATCGACGTCACCATTGGCCGTCTTAATCGCGATAACGCCGTATTTTCGTCCAACTTCATGGACAGTCGCCGGATCGCCAGTCAGAAACGACCAGCCCTTCAAGTCTGCGCCGAAACTCCTGGCATATTGCTTCAGCACCTCGGGGGTGTCGCGCTCCGGGTCGACGGTGATCGTAACGAATACGACCTCGGATCCGAACGCACTGCCTAGCTTGGCTTTGACGCGCGCCATGTTGTCGGTCAGCATCGGGCAGACGTCGGTACACGAAGCAAAGATGAACGCAATCGCGACCACTTTGCCGCGGAGATCGTGTAGCGAGACGGGTGTCCGGTCCTGCGATGTCAGGGTGAAATCCGACGCCGGTCCGATCGTCGGCAGGCGCTGGTTGTGCGCTGCGTCATGCGCATGCGCCGGCCCGGAAAGCAGCGCCAACGACAGAAGAAGTGCCGGCCACCTGCTCATGTCTTCAGCTCGCGCTTCAATTCGCCGAGGAAGCGCCAGTCGGTGCCGTCGGCGATAATCTTCTGCGGAGTGGATTTGATCATGCCCAGTTCCTGCATGCGCAGGGCATAGAAACGCAGGGAGTCTTCGGGATCGAATTCCCGCCACCGGTCGTAGCGGATATCCTTCAGCGTCTGGAGGGCGAAATCGTACGACGGGACAAACTCGCGATCGACCATCTGCCGCGCCACCATACCCGGATCCGACACGCAGAGGTCGGCGGCCTTGACGATGGACCGCAGGACCCGCTTGGTCGCCACCGGGTACTTGTTCACGTACTCCTCCGTGGCGGAGATCATGCAGCAGAAATATTCTGACCACGGACGATCGACAGCATTGTCGAGGATCGTGTGGCCGATCTTCCTGGCGCGCAGCTCCTGCGGCTGGGGCGGCGTGCCGAGGAATGCGTCTATCTTCCCCTCGATAAAGAGTTCCGTCGGCTTGTTGCGTTCAGTCAAGACCCACTGAATATCGTTGACGGGATCGAGCCCGACATAGGCGGCCATAAGGGTCAGCCACACGTGTCGCGAGTTATTAAAACCGTCCACGCCGACCCTCTTGCCGCGCAGATCCGTCACGCTGCGGATGCTCTCCCTGGCGATCAGTTCGAGGCATCCCGAGTGCAACCCGGTGAGCACCTTGATGGGCACGCCGGCGTCGATCGACGCGATCTGATTTGGCGCAAAGTTCACGGAGAAATCGGTCTCACCGCGTGCGATCCATACCGATTGGTCGACGCTCTTGTCGCCCTTGACATAGCGAACGTCGGTGAAGCCCTCTGCGCGCATCAGTTCTCCGGCGATGTAGGCGCCTGCCCAGCAGTAGGAACTACCCACCCACCACGGCAGACGAACCGAGGTCGTTTCCAGCGGTTCCGCCCGGAGTAACTCCGGAAAACCGACGATGCCGGCAGCGCCGGAAATTGCAGCCCCGGCGAGGAATCGGCGACGGGTTTGGATGATCGGCATCAGTACGCTCCTCCGAACTACAAAAAGGGATTGGGACAGCAATCGAGCAAAGAGATTCCGGCAGAGGGTGACATGGTGTCGGCACAGCCGAAAGCTTATGGGCTGGTGCACACTCTTATGTTAACGCCGGAGTCTTGCGCTCCGGTTCGCTGATGCTTGAAGGGTTCCAGCTCCCCGTGCGCAATCATACGCCTTATTTAGGCGGCTGTCATTGACGGCCCTGAATCGCATTCTGGACGTTCGAGCTTATTCTCACACAACATCCGGATCGGGTCACGAAACGAAAATACGCGCTGCGACCTGAAGGTCCGCCATTTGAGATCAGAGACCCCAAGCTGCCCGTCTACTTTCGTGAAGAGTTTCGGGCGCCGGCAGGCGTACGAAAGTCCCCGAGAAAGGAACCCGCGGACCACAGGCGGAAGGCTACGGACATTTTGATTTACTGCTGATCGAACTGCTCAAACAGGTCTCGCTGCTCAGTTGGGAGCACATAAATCTCGCCGGGATCTACTCTTKGAATACCGAGCTACAGTCGCCGGAGGGGTCCAGGCCCTCTTCGCCTTTCCGGCAAGCCTTGTTGCGCGGATCAGCCACTGCCTGATATCAAGCGGCATTTTTCAGTCTCCGGATCCGGATTTCGACGATGCCGCATAAGTTCAATGCTGACCGGCGTCACAAGATAGCCA
>NZ_JBFUFF010000226.1:0-3510 GCF_056403555.1 Rhizobium sp. P2_G2 | reverse complement strand
GGTGACCAGCGTGGCACCCTCGGCCTTACCCTTCTCGATATAGCCGAGAATCTTTTGCTGCTGGGCGCGGTTGATGACCGGACCCATCTGCGTCGCCTCATCCATYGGATCGCCGATCTTAATGGCTTCGGTTCTCGCCTTCAGCCGCGACAAAAATTCCTGCTTGGCGCCCTTCTGCACGAAGACGCGGGTGCCGTTGGAGCAGACCTGGCCGGTGGAATAGAAATTACCAAGCATGGCACCGCCGATGGCGCTGTCGATATCGGCATCGTCAAAGACGATCAGCGGCGACTTGCCGCCCAGTTCCATGGTGACGTGACGCAGGCCGGCGGCGGCGGCTTCGTAGACTTTGCGGCCGGTCGGCACCGAACCGGTCAGCGATACCTTGCCGACATCGGGATGGTTGACCAGCAGCGGCCCCGTCGAACGGTCACCCTGGATGACATTGTATAGGCCCTTGGGCAGACCCGCCTCAATGAGGATTTCGGCGATCTTCAGTGCGCCGAGGGGTGTGTTTTCCGAGGGCTTGAAAACCATGGCATTGCCGCAGATCAGCGCAGGGGCGCCCTTCCAGCAGGCGATCTGCTGCGGGTAGTTCCAGGCGCCGATGCCGACGCAGACACCGATCGGAATGCGCTTGGTATAGGCCCAGTCGTTGCCCAGCGGAATATGCTCGCCATTCAGTGCCGCCGCAGCGACTCCGCCGAAGAATTCGAAGGCGTCCGCGCCCGATGTCGGGTCGGCGACGATGGTTTCCTGGATCGGCTTGCCGGTGTCCAGTGTTTCGAGTTCGGAGAGCTCGCGGTTGCGCTCACGCATGATCTGGGCGGCGCGCTTGAGAATGCGGCCGCGTGCGGTCGGGCTCATCTGCGCCCATTCGACCTGGGCGCGCTTGGCGCTGGCAATCGCCTTCTCGACGATCGCTGGCGTGGCGGCATGAAGCCGCGCAATCACCTCGCCGGTGGCGGGATAGACACTGTCGAACGGCGTGCCGGCGGTGTCCTCGACATATTCGCCATCGATGAAATGGCTGGCTTTCGGCTGTGCGCGCATGATGCTCCCTGCGGCGAGAGGGTTCTGTTGAGACCGAACATATAGGCATGAGGAGAATTTGGCACCCCTGAGGCGAGGCCAGATTCCATTCCATTTGCGACACGGATGCTTCGTTTAGAAAGCTTGATACACATCGCGTCTGCGCCGTGAAATTTGATGGAGCTTCCGCCACTCAGCGGCGTGGATCTTTCCTTTGCTTCATCCAGGCAAGGCAGTCTTGTACCTCTCATATGCCTCAAGGAAGCCTGCAAGCAATTTGGGGCTCACCGTCCAAGCCAGCCGGAATTCGGCAAGATAAAGCGCAGCCTCCTGTTTGCTGCCCCACGCGATCATTTCTGCTCTCGGAGTCGCCGGCCATCTCCCTTCTCGCGCAGCCTTGACCAGGAGAGGCAGGGCATGGGCATTGGCTTTGTCGAGATTTGCAAGCTGCTGCGGAAAATCCATTTTTCGTTTTGTCGCGATGTCGACGAGCACTCGGGTTGCAACGAACTCTATCGAGGCGTCCTCCGAGTAGTCGGCGAAGAGGATTTTGCAGCCGCTATAATCTTTCTCCTCCGCCATTATCTTCAACAACAGCATACGGATGCCTTGATTGTCATTGAAGTTGAGGGCCAGCAACCGCTTGAACACCGCAGTCGCCGCAGCCCGGTCCCCTGCCTCAAGCAGCGCCAGTCCGAGATTATGCTGCGCACGCATCCACGGCCGAGTGCCGATAAAACCCCACCAATGCATGTCCTCTTCGCCAAGAACAGGCGCAAACAACCGTTCTCCGATCAGCACTGCCTCACGAAACAGCGCGATCCGCTCGGCAAGAGTTTCGGCGTGAATTCCGAGAATGTTGTAGGCATCCAAGGCATCCAGGTCGATCGAAAGGGCTTTGCGAGCGAGCTTCACTCGCTTCGCAGGCGTTTCCTCGTCCCAGGCATCATCGACAATCTCATCTGCCGGGCTATCGATGCAAGGCCCCAGAACGTCGTTGGAAAATATGGCTTTTCGGGTTGTCATTCGTCCCTCGGATACCGCTTCGACTCCTCCAGATTATCAAGGTTCATGTGATTGCGCATGTAGCGCTCCGATGCTTTCTGCAGCGGCTGGTGGTCCCAGGGGTAATACGCGCCGTTGCGCAGCGCCTCGTAAACCACCCAGCGCCGCGCCTGGCTCTCGCGCACCTCGGCGTCGAAGCGGTGCATGTCCCACCGCTTGTTGGCGATGGCCTGGAATTTGGCCAGAACAGCAAAATGCTGCGGATCGGCGGCAAGGTTGTTCAACTCATGCGGATCGGCTTCCATGTCGTAAAGCTGCTCCGGGTCGAGCAGGCAGTGGACATATTTCCACTTGCCATCGCGAATGCCGACCAACGGCGCATAGGAGCCTTCTGCCGCATATTCCATCAGCACCGGCGATGTCCGCTGCTCGCCACCGATCATCGGCAGCAGGCTTTCGCCGTCGGTCCAGGGCATGATCTCGTCGATCGAGATGCCGGCGAGAGCGGCGAGCGTCGGTGTGACGTCAAGATTGGAGACCGGCGTATCGTGCCGTCCGGCAGCCACACCCGGACCGGCGATCATCAGCGGCACACGGGCCGAGCCATCGAAGAAGCTCATCTTGAACCACATCCCGCGCTCGCCGAGCATGTCGCCGTGGTCGGAGCAGAACAGGATTGCGGTGTTGTCGAACTGGCGGGTACGGGTCAGCGTATCGATGAGTTCGCCGACCTTTTCGTCGATATAGGAAATGTTGGCGAAATAGGCGCGGCGCGAGCGGGTGACATTGTCATCCGTAATGTCGAAATTCTTGTAGTCGCAGGCAAGCATCAGCCGCTGCGAATGCGGGTCCTGTTCCTCGAACGGAATGGGAGATACGACTGGCCGCAGGTGCTCGCAGCCCTCGTAAAGGTCCCAGAATTTGCGGCGGGCGACATACGGATCGTGCGGATGGGTGAAGGACACCGTCAGGCACCAGGGCCGCCGGTCCTTGTCGTCGCTTTCCCGCGCAAGATGATAGAGTTTCTGGTTGGCGAGGAAGGCAACCTCGTCGTCATATTCCATCTGGTTGGTGATCTCGGCCACCCCTGCACCGGTCACCGATCCCATATTGTGATACCACCAGTCGATGCGTTCGCCCGGCTTGCGGTAATCCGGCGTCCAGCCGAAATCGGCCGGATAGATATCCGTCGTCAGCCGTTCCTCGAAACCGTGCAACTGGTCAGGACCGACGAAATGCATCTTGCCCGACAGCGCCGTATAATAGCCTTGCCGGCGCAGATGATGAGCGAAGGTCGGGATTGAGGAGACATATTCGGCGGCATTGTCGTAGACGCGCGTGCGGCTCGGCAATTGCCCTGCCATGAACGACGCGCGAGCAGGAGCGCAGAGCGGCGACGAGGTGTAATTGTTGACGAAGCGGGCAGAACGGGCGGCAAGCGCCTTGAGGTGCGGCGCGTGCAGAAAATCGGCC
>NZ_JBFUFF010000225.1:0-3626 GCF_056403555.1 Rhizobium sp. P2_G2 | reverse complement strand
GTCAAGCTCAAGCCTGGCGACAGGGTCGACGGCAAACTGCAATCGGTGACCGTGACGGTCAGTGCAGACGGCATCAAGCCAGCCTCGCTGTCCATCGACCTCGAGGACGCCGACGACAACGGCACGCTCGCGGTCTACGACTTCGATGCCGAACTGCCCACGTTCCTGACCACACACTACACGAACGGCGCCCATTGCTGCTACGATGTCCAGGCCTTGGTCTTCAACGGCAAGAAACTGGTGGCGACAGATGTCGACAGCTACGACGGCGGCGTTGACGTGCGTGACATCGACGGCGACGGCACCTACGAGATCGACACGGTCGACCAGCGCTTTTCCTATGCCTTCGACGACCATGCCGGATCGCGCGCCGCCCGCGAGATCGACAAGGTCAGGGAGACAGGCACCGTCACCGTTACGGGCGAGTCGCAATACCAGCCCTATTTGTTGGTGGAACTGGGCCGCGAACTGGCCGCATGTAACGCCGATCCCGGACCCGGCATGTGTGCCGGCCCTCTCGGAACGGCAGCGACACTCGGCATTTACCAGAGCGCGGTCGCAGATGTGCCATTCGAGAAGATCGACAAGAGCAGGCAGAATCCAAGCTATCTGACCTGCGATCAGGACGATTGCGGTAAAGAGATCAAGTTCCTGAATTATCGGCAGGCCTTGGAATACCGGCTCAAGGACTGGGGCTACAGCACCCGTTCGTCATTGAATGATAAGGGCCGCGCCTTCTTCCGCCGGTTCGCCTCCTTCACCAAGGGCTTCGGTGCCGCGGCCCTCCCCTGCGGCAAAGACGCCTTCCAGGTTCGCCTGGACAAGAACGAGCAATTCGCCGAGATCGGCACGCCAGGACATTCCTGCCGCATTGAGAAGATCAATGTGCTTGAGAATGCCGCTGTCGCGCTCGGCTTTTGCGCCATGACGACGAATCTCTCCCCGCGGATCGAAATGGAACTCGATGGCGACCAGCTAACCATGAGCTTCATCGACAAAGGCGTTCTGAATGCGAAATCCGCTCCGGGCACCTTAAAGGCCTGTCCTTGAACCCAGCCGCCCCTTGTCACGCGGCATCATGTTTATCGCTGCCGGTTGCATCGGACGCTATGAGCACTAAGTAAAACCCGGATGAAAAGCGAGGGAGAGCGGGATGACCACGCGCACCGAAACCGACACGTTTGGACCGATCGAAGTCGATGACAGCCGCTATTGGGGGGCACAGGCCGAGCGCTCGCGCGGCAATTTCAAGATCGGTTGGGAAAAGCAGCCAGCCTCGATCATCCGCGCGCTCGGTGTAATCAAGCAGGCAGCCGCCCACGCCAATATGAAACTCGGCCACCTCGACAAGCTGCTCTGCGACGTCATCATTACCGCTTCGCAGGAAGTCATCGACGGCAAGCTCGACGACCATTTTCCGCTCGTCGTCTGGCAGACCGGTTCCGGCACCCAATCCAACATGAACGCCAACGAGGTGATCTCCAATCGGGCGATCGAGCTCCTGGGCGGCATCAAGGGTTCGAAAAAGCCTGTCCATCCCAATGATCACGTCAATATGAGCCAGTCGTCGAACGACACCTTTCCGACGGCCATGCATATTGCCTCGGCCGAGCAGATCGTCCACCACCTGTTGCCGGGCCTCAGGCACCTGCATGCTGCTCTGGACGCCAAATCCCGCGATTTTGCCGACATCATCAAGATTGGCCGCACGCACACGCAGGACGCCACGCCGCTGACCCTCGGCCAGGAGTTTTCCGGCTATGCGGCGCAGACGGCCTCGGCGATCAAGCGCATGGAGCTGACGCTGCCCGGCCTCTACGAACTCGCCCAGGGCGGCACGGCAGTCGGCACCGGCCTCAACGCACCGGTCGGCTTTGCCGAAAAAGTGGCCGATGAGATCGCTGCGATCACCGGCCTGCCCTTCGTCACCGCGCCGAACAAGTTCGAGGCGCTGGCGGCCCATGACGCCATGGTGTTCTCGCATGGCGCCATCGCTTCGGCCGCCGCTGCCCTGTTCAAGATCGCCAACGACATCCGCCTGCTCGGCTCCGGCCCGCGCGCCGGGCTCGGCGAACTGGCGCTGCCGGAAAACGAGCCCGGCTCGTCGATCATGCCGGGCAAGGTCAATCCCACCCAGTCCGAAGCGCTCACCCAGGTCTGCGCCCACATCTTCGGCAACAATGCCGCTATCACCTTCGCCGGCAGCCAGGGCCATTTCGAACTCAATGTCTACAACCCAATGATGGCCTACAATTTCCTCCAGTCCGTCCAACTCCTTGGCGACGCCGCCCGCTCCTTCACCGACAATTGCGTCGTCGGCATCGAACCGCGCCTCGACAATATTAAGGCGGGCCTTGAGCGCTCATTGATGCTGGTCACAGCGCTGGCGCCGGTGATCGGTTATGATGCGGCGGCGAAGATTGCCAAGACGGCGCATAAGAACGGCACGACCTTGAAGGAGGAAGCGCTGGCGAGCGGGTTGGTGACGGAGGAGCAGTATGACGAGGTCGTGCGGCCGGAGCTGATGATCGGGCCGAAGTGAGATGCTCCAGCATGTTTATTCAACATGCCAAGTCCGCGGCGCATTTTTTCGAACAGATCGAATGATGTCAAAAATCGCCAACTGATCGAAATCGCGACAAACAATTAGGCGATACTGGCAAGATACCGTTGCTTTATCTCATCAACGCACAAGCGACAAACGACGTGCCTGCCCTCGATCGCCTCGTAGGCTTTAAAATATTCCTCCTCCTGTTCATCCGTGACTTCATCTTCCAACACTGAAAAATTATCGAAGGCCATAAACCTCTGAAAATCCAGGCCATCATAACATTCGTTGCAAAGGAATAGTCCACTTCCGATCACGAAACGATGACCGTCCGGATATTTGCCATCGTCGAGCGCGCTGGAAACATGTGCACATACTTCGAGGATGCCTATGACCCCACCATGCTTTTCGCAAATCAGCTTGCCCAAGAAACACCACCGATCCGCGCCATTGGTCTACCACGACTTTGGCAACCTCACGCGTAAATGCAAGCGATCGTTCGCGTATCGATGATCATAGTGAGACTTTGTAGCCGGAACTGACGATCAGGTGGAAGCGGAGAACCGCAAGGCAGACTCATCTCTGCCGGCAAACGTGATTCGGCATGTCCGGCCGTCCGCCTCAACTGAAATTAACGACCAAAAGATCGATGACACTGCGCAGCAGCGCGGTCGGCCTGCGATCCGGGGCGTAGACGAGATACATCGGCGTCGGCATGAACGACCACTCCGGCAACACCGCCTCAAGCCTGCCGGCGGCGATGTCCTCGGCCAACAGCAGTTCCGGCTGCAGCACGATACCTGCGCCATGGACAGCCGCTACGCGCAGCGCCGCGCCCTGGTTTGCGGTGAAGTGACCGCTGATGTCCACCTCGCAGCTTTCACCGTCCGGGCCGACGAGTGCCCAGACGCCTTGCTTGCGCCAATAGGACTGCCCCAGGCACGAATGTCCGGTCAAATCCTGCGGATGTTTCGGTCGCCCGTGGCAATCGAGATAGGACGGAGCCGCCGCCAGAATCCTGCGATAGGGTTTCAGTGGCCTTGCCACGAGGTTCGAATTCGTCAGCTCACCGATATGG
>NZ_JBFUFF010000224.1:0-3652 GCF_056403555.1 Rhizobium sp. P2_G2 | reverse complement strand
CACATAGGTGTCACTTTTGTCGGCAGCAATCGCACGCCGTGCATATGCCAATGCGTCGCGCTCGCGGATCGGATTTGTAGCGATGGTGGGTTCGTGGAACATCATGCATGCCGAGAGCGACGCAAGGCTCGCCAGGGCGCGAGCGTAGTGGGGATCGATCCTGATCGCTTCGAGCCAATGTTCGAGCGCCGCATCGTCTTGTCCGCTGCGAAAGGCCGCCGCTCCGCGAAGCCAGGACGTATAGGCAGAAGTGCTTTTCGTCGGGCTTTTCTCGCGGGCTGCCACTGCCGCATCCTGGATATTGAAGGACAGACGGCTGATGATGGCATCGACGATCTCGTCCTGCACCGCGAATATGTCTTCCATTTGCCGATCGAACTTTTCGGCAAAAACATGCGCGCCCGTCTTGCAATCGATAAGCTGCACCGTCACACGCACACGCTTGCCCGCGACCCTTATGCTGCCTTCGACCACGAAATCCGCACCGACTTCGCGTCCGATGTCGATAATGTTGACGGAGCGGTTCTTATACGTGAACGTCGTGTTGCGGGCGACAACTGCCAAGTGCTTGCATCGCGCGAGTTCGGTAATGATGTCCTCGGTGATGCCGTCGGCGAAATAGTCATCGTTGGCGTTGCCGGACATGTTGTTGAGCGGAAGCACGGCGATCGTCGAGAAATCGCGATCGACGGGCTGAATTGCTGCTCGCGGGCTATTTGCGTCGGTGCCAGCCAGCGAAATTGCATAGCCGCGGACAGGGGACGAAATGTTTTTCAGTTGAAGCGTCCCGATATCCACGATCGAAGTATCAACCTTGCCTTTGACCTCTTGATAGACCTTCTCCGACAGGCAGATAGCTCCCGTCTTGGCCAACGGCTCCAACCGCGCGGCGATGTTTACGCCTTCGCCGTAGATATCGGTGCCTTCGCCAATTACGTCGCCAAGATTGATGCCGATCCGCAGCCAGATTTGCGATCCTTCGGGCAAGCCCTGATTTGCGGCCGCCATCTGTCTTTGCAATTCAATGGCGCTTTTCACCGCATTAACTGCGCTCGGATTTTCGACGAGCACCCCATCTCCCATCAGCTTGACCACCCGGCCGCCATGGCCTTCAATGACAGGGTTGAGGATTGTCGCCCAGCGCATTTTGAGGATTTGCAGCAGGCCTGCCTCGTCCGCTTCCATAAGACGGGAAAATCCAACGACATCTGCGACCATGACAGCGGCAAGACGACGATTCGAAATCACATCTGTCACGCGAGTACCCTCCATCGGTCAATGAATGGTGGATCAAGCACGGAAAGATTAGCATAGGGACTGTGGGAGCCATAGTGGTTTTGCCGGTATAACCCTTGAGCCCGAAACGTCGTGCTCCCGAACACGTATGACCGCCCATGGCGCATCCGAGACTTGAGATGTAGTTCAGCCCTGAAGTTTGCCCCCTTTCGGTGTCGAAGAAATGACCCTGATCTCTGCGACCCAACTCTTTATCCTATCCGCATTATTTTCAGATGCGCCAGGGTTAGCGTTCGACGCCTATGATAGGGTCACGTGGGACGCCGAAACAGACTGACGATTGCTCGTTTTCCAATCTTTCCCGAGTCGACCTAATCGGTAGCCGACGCCATCGTCTGCTTCAGACGTATGAGGTCAGGCCGAGCATTGTAGCGGCCTGACCACTGAATGGTAGGCCAGGTTAGTAATAGATCACAAAGCGACCCGCTATCCGGCCAATTCGTAGAACCGGACTTCGTTCACATTTCCACGAAGACGTGGAACKAATTTGCGTCAAGGTGGGGCTTGTGTTCGAAAGTGGCAAGCAAATGCTGCTGTTCGCCACCCTTTCCGTCCGCATCATAGAATAGCTTGCCGGTATGGTTGTTATAGATCAGGTAATCGTTTGCGTCGTGCGCATGTTTACCTGTCGTGAATTCGTCATCTGTGAACTGTCCATTGCTGAATGCAGTCAAGTAGTAGCCATCGATACCTATAAAGTCACCAGGTTCTAATTCGGTACCAACTTTGAAATCGGTTATTGTGTCGCTGTCGTCAGATGTGAACACTTTGAAAACAAACACATCAGAACCTTTGCCGCCAGTCAAAATGTCGTGGCCAGCGCCACCGTTAATATGATCGTCGCCCGTACCGCCGTCTATCGTATCATCGCCGAGAAGGCCACCGATCAAGTCGTCACCGCCCGCACCATCTATTGTATCGTCATGGGGTGTTCCCTGTAGTAAGCCGCCCTTATTTCCATTGGTAATCGTGGCCATGGACTTTCCTCCCGATGTCGTGGCACAGTAAAGTTACGCCGCTTTGGTATTTTAGCAAGGATGAATTTTCGTCACCAAGTCTGATCTTGTACCAATTCATCAAAGTTCATGAGCCCGTTGTGGTGCTCTACACATACACCAAGCGGCATCCGGCCGGGCAAGATCCGCGGTTGCCTGCACGGAGAATTCGGCACCGCCGATACGTTCTCTGTATGGTGGCGACCCGCCCTTCCTGGCCGGGTTGATGTCCATCCGCATCCCGCGCTCGTCGAGCTGGCCAAATTCACGAAACGGCTGACGTATAAGGCTGCCTTTCGCCGGCCATACCTCCACACGACGAGTCTGCGGACATTTCTTGGGGCCTCGTGATCTCCATCCCACCGCGAGGACATGCACGCCACCTGGGGAGCCATTGTTGCGGTGGCCCGCATACAAAGGCACGGCCAAACCGCGATGGCCGCGTGATGATCTGCAACTTTTAGCTCACTCGGCTCAGGCAAAGAAAATCGAGGCTGCCGAGGAGCTCCAGGTCAGTCCAGGGGCTCTCAAACGGGGAGTCCAGCCGCCCTCAGCACTTCGGTTAGCCGTTTGGTCCGTGCGGGGTCGCGGTAGCGGTTCGAGCACAGGACCTGATCCAAGTTGAGGTCTGCCTGTCGGCGCAGCGCTTCCGCAACGGCGCGCCGAGCGTCTTCGGTCCGTCCTGCAATTCCGTCGACGACGGCTTGCATAAGATAGCCCCAGGTATCCTGCGGATTTTCCGAAATGTAACGGCACAGGCTGGTCACCGCACCCGCGTCGTCACCAAGCCACGCTTTGGCGTGCCCAATGTTGTAGATGATCCAAGTGAGGGGCGGTGGCGAAAGTTGTGCGGCACGCTCGAGAACCATCAAGCCTTCCCGCAGGTCGCCGACATAGACTGAGATCGTGCCGAAGTAGCCGCATACCCAAGGGTCGCTCGGACTAAGCTTGGAAGCGCGGCGGCAGAGCGTGACGGCATCGTCATAGCGATCACGAAGCCATGCCACGCCACCAAGCCACATCGTCGCCACGGGGTTGTCCGGACGGGTCAGCAAAACCTCTTTCGTGATGCGTTCCGCCTCGGCCAACGCCTTCTCGCGGTCATCCCCGTGGGCGTAGTATCTCGCGTCATACCACAAGGTCTTCACTAGGCCGTAGACTCATAACGCGTTGATCCAGATGCGGGTAGCAATGATTTTGGCGGCGGCAAGGAAATTGGCTGGGTTCTTGTCGTAACGTGTTGCCATAGCTCGATATTGTTTGAGCTTATTGAAGAAGCGTTCGACGAGATTTCTTTGCCGATAGACCCATCGGCTGAAGGAAAAGCTGTCCTTGCGATTGCTTTTGGCTGGGATATTGGC
>NZ_JBFUFF010000223.1:0-3773 GCF_056403555.1 Rhizobium sp. P2_G2 | reverse complement strand
CCTTTTATTGGCTGGCGATTCTCTTCACCTTCGCGCTCGGAACATCCGCGGGCGATCTTGTGGCTGAGAAGTTCGAGTTCGGCTATCTGACGACCGCAATCATCTTTGCTGTCATCATCGGCGCGATTACGGCGGCCTATTACTTCTTGAAACTGAACGGTATCCTCGCCTTCTGGCTGGCTTATATCCTCACCCGGCCGGCTGGCGCCTCGATCGGCGACCTGCTGTCCCAGCCGCGCGAATATGGCGGCCTCGGCTTCGGCACAATCGTCACCAGCGTGCTCTTCCTCGCCATCATTATCGTTACCGTGGCCTATATGTCCTGGGTCTATGTGCCCGAACGCGTTTCTGTCGACGGCCAGACGGCCAGCCCTGAATTCTCTTGATCCTCTCAAGTCAGGGCAGGCGGAAGGCCCGGCAATGAATGCTGGGCCTTCCGCTGAAAACTCTCCACGCATCATCTTAGCCGATCCGGGCGGATCGGCCGCTTCCTAAGGGGAACCCGCATGCCATTTTCATTATCCGTCCGCGCTGCGGCCGCCGGACTGACGCTGCTCACCGCCTTTTCCATGCCGGCGGTCGTTCGCGCCGACGACGCCGTGACCGCCGACGACGACAAGCCAGCGGCGGATGACAAGTCTGCGCCAGATGACAAATCTGCGGCAGATGACAAATCCGCTGCGGATGACAAGGGCGACAAGGCGGACGAAGGCACACCACTGATCGCGATCGAAACCGAGAGCAAGCTGCAAAGCGATAACGGCCTTGGGAGGCCGCATACGTCGGCTGTCTTCGCCACGGTCGAGCCGGAGATCACCGTCAACCTCTCCGACACGTTCCGGCTGGTCGGCCATTTCGTCTATGAACCGGTCGAGGATCCGATCAACGGCCGCTTCAATGCCTTCCATGGCGAAGGGCTTTACGCCGAAGAGCTTTATGCCGGCCTGACCGTTGGTCATGTGCGGTTCTCGCTCGGCAAGATCGATCCCTTCTTCGGCATCGCCACCGACGAGGCGCCGGGCATATACGGCGAGGACTTTGCCGGCAACTACGACTTCAAGGGCGCGCTCGGCCTCGCCGCCGATATTTTCCTGTCGGACAACACGACCGGCACCGGTGACGACGCGGCGATCACCAAGCAGATCGTCCACGTCTCGGTCTTCACCTCCGATCCGAGCGTGCTCAGCCGCTCGCTGTTCACCGACCGGGGCCTCTACCGCTGGCAGGACTATCGCGTCGGCAATACCGACATGCCGGAATCCTTTTCCCTCGGCTATGAATACAGCACCAAGAACGCCGATGACGAGGTGGTCGGGCCGACCTGGCGCGTCGCGCTGAGGCGGCTCGCGGCGAAGCAAAGCGGCGTGCCGGATGAATGGGATGTTCTTGCCGCCGGCCAGACCTCCATCGACCTTGGCGACGACCGTGCGCTGAGGCCAATCGCGGAACTGGCCTATTTCATCCATGAAGGCGGCTTCAAGAGGAATGCTGCGGCGGGCACGATCGGCCTCGAATTCCAGCAGGGCGACTGGATCACCTCCGCCGTCGCAGCTTACCATGACCGCTTCGGTGCGCCGGGGCCGGCGGACTACAACCTCACCGCCAGCTTCGGCCGGATCTTCAAGACCGAGGCGACGGGCGAATTCCGCCTCGATGCAGGCTTCAGCCATGCGCGCCTCGATGGCGTGACGACCAATGTGATCGGGCTCCGGTTCCACAAGGATTTCTCCTGGGAGTCGGACAGCAAGCTCTGAGATGCTTTCTGCAAGCGACCAGAATGTGCTCGACGCCATTGCCCACAGCCTGGAGTTCGATGTCTTTTCGATCTCCAGCGCTGCCGGCCACACGAGCGTCCATGGCATAGATTGGGAAACTCTGCTGCATGCCACTGGTCTCGCCGAAGAGGCACTTGACGGAGCCGCCGGCCGTTTGCTGGCCGCAGGCCTGATCGGCTGCGGAGGTACGCCCTATGCAGTCTTCAGCTGGCGGCTGGGCGGAAAGTCCTCGACCTTCTTCTGGCTCACCCGCGAGGGCCGGTGTGCGATCGTTGAGCATGATCGGCGGATTGAGGACGAAGAACCAGGGCGCAGGGAAGGCAATTCTCGATCCTCCGGCAAGTGAAAGCGTGACGCGTGTTCGGCCGCTTGCGTGCTTCCAACGTACAGCGAACAATACTCCCATCATGCCGACTGTCGCAGCGGTCTCGACTGCCGTTGCGTTGGTAACCTTCGAGGCGATCATGCCTTGCGAACCGCTCGAACGATCTTCGCCAGATGATCGGGATCGACACCGTTGCCAACGCGTACCAAGACATCGCCCACCAGGATTTCCAACATCGAACTGCAAACCGCTTTAAAAGCGCGGCAACCTGACTGGCGCGCTCGGTCCCTCCGTCAATGGGGTTACCAGTCCCGAAGAAGGCACCTTCAGTCACTTGACCTAACCCGGCAGGCCGTGATGGTTCAAAAGGTCGCTCTTGGCTTGCAGAGATCCGGCAGAGGAACCATCTGCCGCCGGCAGAGTTCCTCTCTGCTAGGGGAGCTTCTGCATAGTGACAGACAATAGGACAGAGCAGCGTTTGGCTGAGACGGACCGGGTTTTCCGAGAGATCAAGGCAAAGGAAATCGAGGCCAAGCAAGCCAAGAGTGCCCGTCTCCGTCTGGAGCGTGAGAAGGCGTCAAAGGTGCGGTCAGACGAGCGTCGTTGAAGCGACGTCCGCCGCGTCAAACGATGCAGCCAACAGTGATTTTCTCCGCTTGCACCCGATGATGGCTCGCGCGTTCAGGTTTAGAGCATATCTAAGGGGACCAGCAGAGGTGCCGCCGCGCTCTGCCGGTCCCGGCCACGGCAAAGGCTTCTCTGCCGCGGCTGCTGATACGCCCCATCACCGACACGTACGCAATAACTAAGGTGCCGCAAATTTCGGCGTCTCGTCATTATGGCTTCCAACCGCAACAGTTGAAGCCTCTCCTGCGCTGCTTCCTCGCTCAGAATTCAAATCTTGCCACTGGTGGCGCGGGATCGCTGCGCCTTGGCGATGCGTATCGTGCGCCGATGGACCGAATTGCCGTCGCTACTGTCGGGAACTCCCGAAATCATAGTTGATCTTGGCGTCGCGCCAAATCGTCACCGAGCCCGCGACGGGAAACTCCGCGAGGCGTTGGATGGGTGAATTTTACTGAAACACAGGGCAAACTAACCAGAAATCTTTCCAACAGGCATCACAGCTTCCGGGCTGCTGGTTCTGAGCGCGACAGAGATCGTCCGACGCGGAAATTCGAGAGTGTCGCCAGCGATTCGGCATTACTCCTGATTTGTCCGATACCGCACAATGACAGCTATTTCGTACTTGTCCAGCCAAAGAGTTTATTAAAATTTGCGGACGAATTGTTTTCCAGGCAATTGCTATAGAGGCAGCCCCGAATTGTATGAGCCAAATCAGGATCAGTTATTGGAAATGACTATATACTTTAGGTTTAAGTTGTCAAAAATATATACTTTTTCGGTCTGAGAATTCACGGCAGCGCATCAGGCGAAATTCTCGCCAAATCCCATGCTGCCCCGCAAAATAACAGGACCTCTCATATTAAGTCGATGAAATAAGTTGGTTGCAGCTCCCCTTCATTTCCGGGATGTGGCCACTCGATCAGCCAACGCGATAAAGTGCTCCGTCCGGGAACCTTTCGCATTTGCCGAGGTTTGCTCTAGGAAGACCGGTTGTGAAAACAGACGCAGCAGTATGGAAGATAGAGATTTTCAAGCTGTCCCTATGG
>NZ_JBFUFF010000222.1:0-3815 GCF_056403555.1 Rhizobium sp. P2_G2 | reverse complement strand
GTGGACGCTCGATAGCAGTTTTCGGCTTGTCGTCTTTTGCGACGACGACCGGCGTTGGCTGAAACATCTCCTGCTTGTCTGGATCGCCGATGATCCCGTCAGTAATCCCCTTTTTGAGCTGATCACCGAAGTTGGTTGCTGGCGTGTTCGACGCGCTGTCGAGGCCGTTGTCGCGGTTGAAGATGAGGCCGCGCCAAGAGATGCCGATGACGACAACGCCGATGAACAGCACCACAATGGCGACGGCCACAATAATCGGTAAGCGATTGAGGCGGCGCATGCCTTGCTGGCCGTCTGTAGTGCCGGAGGCACCAAGCTGAAGCGACTGAACCATGAACTTCTCCGGTCAGGTGTGCTGCATGATCGAAAGCGGACTGGCAGGTGTCGCTCCTGCTGCCGTCGGGATGTATGCACGCCCAAGTGCGATCGAAGGCGTCGACAGGCGAACGAGAAACTGGCCATCGACGTTGAGGATCGAATAGGTCAGTTCCACGGGCTTTGCGTCTTTGGGAGCCTTTCCGTCGGTGATGACCGTGAACCCCCAGCCCTTGAGAGCGGCCACGAGTGCCGTAGCAAATTCGGTGGAATCTGTTTCCATCTTGATCGGTGCTTTTGGCGACGTGCCGATTTGCTCGACGAGCCTGCTCGCCAGGTCCCCGGCGATAGCGCCCGCGGCCGCTCCGGTGACCGTGGTGGGCATCGCGTTCGTGGAGAACACGTCCTTCGATATTTGGCAGCCCGATATGACGGCGGCGGTCAGGATAAGCACTATCAGCTTGCGCATGGTTAGCCTCCCCGCCTGATCGTGATCTTCTGCTGATGCCAGCCAACACCGGACACGAGGATCGCCCTGTCGACTGCGTAGTCGACGATCATCATGTCGTTTTTCATCCGATAGTTGACGATGCGGTTCTGGCCGCCGGAGACGACGAACAAGACCGGTGCATCCTGTCCCGAGATCGATCTTGGAAATTGGATGTAGGTTTTCTCACCATCCGAATAGACCCGCTTTGGCCGCCAGGGCGCGCTTCCGCTGATCGAATAAGAGAAGCTCAACTTGTCGGGCGCTGCCCCAGGGAACCTACCTGTTTCGATCCGCGCGTTGATGTCAGCGAGTTTGGTCGAGACGTCTTCTGGGTACTCGAAGCCGACGCGGGCCATGTATTGGCTCGGATGGGACTTGAGCTGGATATGATAGGTGCGCCGCGACGTTGTGACGACCATCGAGGTGATGAGACCGGGCTCCGATGGCTTCACGATCAGATGGATCGCTTGTCCACCGGTGGCGCCTGATGTTGCCGGTTCGACTTTCCAACGGACGGTGTCGCCGACCAGGACGTCGCGGACGATTTCGCCGCCCTGCAGCTCGATATCGCAGACCTGAAGTGGCGAGCAGACGACGGAGGGCTGCGTTTCGCCGAACAGGAAGATCACCTTTCCGTCCGGTCCCGTGGTGACGAGGCCAGCCGTTCCCCGCCACTTGTTCGATAGCCTGGTGGCCTTGAGCTCATCGGCCGTCATGCTCTGGGCGTGAGCGCCCATCGCGAAAACGAGTCCAGCCATGCAGCCGGCGGCTGCCATCAATCCAGTTCTGTGCATTAAGAATTCCTTGCCTTTAGAGCTGCGCTGTCCAGTCGAAATCGCGGACATAAAGACCGAATTGAGGCGGATGGTCGCCTCGTCCTGCGGCGCGGTCAGTGCTACCGTCGCGATCCCGCGGAACCTGCGTGTGCCCGTTTCCTTGCCCTTGCGATCCCGTTCGTATTCGGTCCAGTCGATCTGGTAGGTCTGGTTGGAGAGCGCCACGATGTTATTGACTTCTATGGCGACTGTTGCAGTCTTTGCTTTCTCGAACGGTGAATTGCCTCTGAACCAGGCGTTGACCTTCTCGGTCGACGGGTCGGACATTCGCAACAGCGCATAAGTTCGGTCGATATATTGTTTCTGGACCACCGCGTCCGGCGTGATCGAACGAAAGCTCGTGACGAAATTGCCGAGCGTCGAACGCACCACCCGCACGTCCGCATATTCGATCTGCTCGGGGAAACCGGCCGTCACGGCGGTTCCCAGCTTGTCGACCTCGACGATGTAGGGCACAAGCTTGACCTGCGTGCTGAGATACATCGCATATCCAAAGCCAATCACGGCCATGGTCAGGCCCAATATTCCGACAATGCGCCATCCAGCGGCGGCTCGCACATACGATCCGTATCGTTCCGTCCATTCCTGCCGCGCAGCAATGTAGGGGTTTTCCGGGACGCGGTTCGATTCCATCGGTCATCGCTTTCTGATTGCTGTTAATCTTTGCGTTCGGGAGGTGGCTTTGGTCCGCCGTGACTTCCGCGGCTCTGTGCCAGCTTGGCATTGGCGAGACCCAGAATCGATCCCGCATAGGCGCCGGGAGCGCCGATCGCCTTCTCCTTCCCTGCGGAGCCGGCAGCTTGGGCCGCCGATCCGATTCCAGCACCGATCCCTCGCAACGCAGCGCCCGCGACCGACGATCCAGCCGCACGCGCCGCCTGCCCGGCCTGAAAGCCCGCGCCGACTGCGCCGCCCGCGAGGAAGCCCGCCCCGGCTCCGAAGGACGCCGCTTGACCGCCGTGCCGGATCGCTTCCATGCCTCCGGAAACCGAAGCTCCCTGAACAACGCCTTGAATGATGTTCGGCACATACATTGCGATGATGAACACCACGACAGCGATGCCGGCAATCGCAAGCGCCGTCTGGAACTGGTCGCCGACGTCTGGCTCGTTTGCCAACCCAATGAGCACTTCCGAACCGATGCGAGAGATCATGACCAATGCCATGAGCTTCATGCCCACCGAGAAGGCGTAGATCAGATATCGGATGGCGAAGTCCTTCGTGTACGACGACCCTCCAAGACCAAGCATGATCATTCCCGCAAGCAGGCCGAGATACATCTCCACCATGACAGAGACGAAAATTGCTGCGACGAGCGAAAACGAAATAACCACGACAACCATTGCGAAGGCGGCCGAGATCGCCAGCGCATTGTCCTCGAAAAGGCCGAACTGGATCTTCTCCGACATCTTGGTCGCGACGGCGAGTCCCGCGTTGAAGACGTCCGCTGGCGATGCGGTGCCACCGCCGGCGCCAATCTGAAAGAGACTGTCGACGACCGCTTTGGCGAAACTCGGTCCCTGCGCCAGCACAAAGGCAAAGAAGCCGACGAACATGATCCTTCGGACTAGCTCGGCAAACCAGCTATCGAGAGAGGCTGCCTGGAGCGCCAGCCAAACGGCTGCGATCCCGATCTCAATAGTCGCGAGGATCCAGAACAGTGACTTTGCCGCATCCATGACGGTGGTTTCCCACCCTTTCGCGGCAGTCGTGATCTGGGTTTGAAGGGAGGTCAGTACCGAGCCCTCCTGCGCGAGTACGGGCTGTGCCGAGAGCGTAGCGCAGGCTGCAACGAACAATGCCGCGTGCAGCGCGGCGAGTTGTTTCGTGTTCATGGGCGTCACCATTCGACCTTCATTTTCTCGCCGCCCGAGGTTGCGTAATCTTTCGACGAGTCGAAGAACTTCGCATGACGCTCTTGTGCCGCCTGTTTTTCCGGGATGATGAACCAGATGCCGGCACTCCCGAGAGCAAGAATGGTCGCGATCGCGGTCAGGATCACTTTGGTTCTCACCATTCCACCTTCATCTTTTCGCCGCCGGAAGTGGAAGGCGCGGTTGCGCCGAAAAATTTCTCCCGGCGTGCCTGTGCCAGGTCTTTGTCGGTCTGCTCGGTTTGGAGCCAGGTTCCCATCATTGTCATCTGCTGGGAGACGAGACCACGAAGCTTTTGCA
>NZ_JBFUFF010000221.1:0-3825 GCF_056403555.1 Rhizobium sp. P2_G2 | reverse complement strand
GTATTTCCACTATGCCCCGGGGTAGACGGCGGCACCTTTGACGAAAGCCGCTACTTTTTTCACAATCAGTCGGTCGTTGAAGTCATTATCGACATGAATGTGGCGATCGCCTATCTCAAACAGGTTAACCCTTCTGCGCAGGTCATCCTCACGGTATCCCCTGTACCTCTTATGGCCACTGCGGTTCCAGGCGAGCACGTGTTGACAGCAACGACATATTCAAAATCGGTGCTGCGGGTAGCAGCTCAGACCCTCAGCGATTCCCACGCCAATGTGCATTACTTTCCCTCCTACGAGGTCATCACGGGCGCATATAATCGCGGGYGGTATTATGCCGAGGACCTGCGTAATGTAACCGAGGAAGGCGTCGCGCATGTCATGCGGTTGTTCCTCAAACACGTAGCAGGCACGGAAAGCGAACGTAGATCAGACACTGAAGGCTCGAAGAAAGCGGAGGTTTTTCAGCGAAGCGTTGCAGAGTTTGTAGAAGTGGAATGTGATGAAGTCGCACTCGACCGTGCTGGCCCTGTTGCAGCTAGCTCGGCAGTCTAACGCACGTTACAATCCCTGCGGTTCGCTCTCGCGCTTTAACTCTTCCCCGGGCGCTTGATTTTAATGACTGGCCGTTGCGCCGTAAACTTGTGAAATGAGATCGTTCACACGGTGCGCGATACTTTTGTCCCGCAACGCCGGCCGGCTTAGGTCGATCGCATAGTCTTCGCAGTACCAGTCGACAAAAGGGCGATACCTTTGAGCATCCGCTGGCTTCCAAGCCAAACAGTGCGCCCATGCATCTTCCAGCGCGTCCAGCGTCGCCCTGATAGTCACCGCGTCGTAAATGGCACGCGCAAAAGATACTATTGGAACCTCATGCAACATCGCCTCAAACCCCACGCTGCTATTTAGCGTAAAGACGGCGCGCGAACAGTCAATCAGATCGTGAATGTTGTCAGTGGACCAAAAGACGTTCACGTCATCGACAAAACGCTGATAGGGTGCCGTCGCTTTCAAATTTGCCGGATGAGGCTTGAGAACGAGTCGGAGATTGCCAGAACGCACGAAATCGACGACCCGCTCGACGACAGCGTCTTCTGAAATATCAGAAAAATGCAAAATTGACTGATCGTGAGGAATCTGCAACGGAAAGAATATATCGTATTCGGCACGATTCGCCTGCATGCTACGTGGCATTTGAGTGAATTTCGTCCCGAGTTTCCCTGCAGTGAGTTGCCCCCTGTAGTGCAAAAAGCTCTCCCGAGGCCCACTACTCAACAGATCGCCTGCCAGCGGATATACCGAAGCTCCCGCCCCCCAACCTCGGTGATCAATTGTGAACAGTGACGGAAGATATTCCTGCATATAAAATGCGACCGGCAGCGAGAGATTTGGAATTTCGAAATCACATCTGTGTGGTAAGAGCGCGAAATCGCCGCTCTCAGTGTTGACCCGATCAGCCGTTATTTCCCAATTTGGGATCTCCCGTACCTCCATTCGGACGCCTTGCGTTTCAAGCGCATTCACGAACCAAATTGCAAATTGCTTCCACAACATCCTGACCGCGTTGGTTTGTTCATTCAACGGCGGTATTTTACTGCTCGCTGATTTCTTCCAGGGGAGATCGAGACGCGGCAGATAAAATGTGCCCGAGCGCGGCAGCCTCTCAATCAAAGAGGCACGTGATTGAAAGAACAGACTTACTTTGTTCTGCGGATATTTCCGCAGCGCAGTATTGATAACGCGCTTCGCCTGTATTTTTTCAAACTCGGAATCTCCAAGTATTTTTGAGACAACAGAAAACGGCTCGGAAAACTCTTTGGAATCGCCTTTCGCAGACCACACGATCGAATTCAGCTTGAACTTGTCGAAATCTTTAAAGCTCCCCCGCAAATTTGCTGCGATTAGATCCGATCCCATTGCTTCAATCGTTCGGATCAGCGAAACCTGATCAATAAACCACTCTGGACGGTCTGCAGCAAATTCCGCCCCGAGCCGATCCGCCAACGCAGCTGCAAATCGCCGGCCATTGGGTGTAGGAAAAAAGGCCACCACACAGGCAGCCACCTTCATGTGCTCGGGGTGCCCATCCTGCTCAAGGTCTCGGCGCCATAGCGCGATGTCGGCTGAGCCTTTCACCGCGGCAATATGCAAATTGAGTGGGTTAACAATGAGGGTGTCAGCGTCCATAACCACGACGGGACATTGCGCCCGCTGCACCAATTCTTCGCAAAACAGAAAGCGCACCGAAGCAAAATAAGGTTGCCGGTCTTTTGCAGTCCAAGACTTCAGTTCGGGTTTGACATGCGTGGCAACAGACACCGAGGTGGCGGCGGATTCATTGGCAGCGATCTTCACTTTGTCCAGATCGCCCTTCGTGGGATTCACCATGAGGATGACGAGGTCAAAACCCGGAGAGAAAATGTCCATACTTCTTTTAAGTGCAATAGCATGGTGTAGATAGTCGCTATTGCATGCAATGAGGATAGTCAGCGGGAATTGCAATAAGCGATCGGAACGAAAGAGCCATTCGTAGTTCAAAGCCATGTTTCCCGTTCCGTGATATGCCAGATAAGTGGAAGTTCGCTTGCCGTTGTCGCGGGCCTAGACCTAGCGCCGGCCCCGGGTAAAGGCCACCCGGATCACAAATCGGTGGAGATCCGCATGACCAATCTTACCATTCAGCTTCGCTGCCTGGCGTTGGCTCGCGCCATCTCAAGAACGTGCTCCAATTGCAACTCGAGCTTCTCATGGCTATACGTTTGTCGAAGCTTATTCTGCGCACTGATAACGCTTCTTTGTCTCGCATCACGGTAGCAAATCAACCGGATCAACGCGCTCTTCCAGTCGTCCACCGAGCCAGCCAAAACCCCTGCACCATCCGAACAGGCTTTGTGATAAACTGGCAGGTCCGAAGCAATGGTCGCTACGCCCGCAGCGCTATATTCGACCCATTTTGTGTCTGCTTTGCAGCGGTTGAACGGATTGTCTTCAAGCGGGGCGAGACCGATCCACCATCCCAACGAATTAAGCTTCTGCCTGAATTCAACATAATTGGAAACCGGCTCGTGGTGCATGTAACGACCGCCGAAGCGCGCAAGGCTGGCCGGTGGGAAAATACTGCCAAAAGTTTCGAAGCGCAGCCACGATAGTTCATCCATCAGGGATTCGATCGCAGGCAAAACTAAGGCGAGGTCTTCTGAGTGGCCGCCTGTCCCCATATAACCTATAGTTGGCATTGTCGAAGGAGCGGGCTCCAAAATCTGATCCGGACTGACAGAACAGTATAGATCACCGGCAACGATCGGCACATTGAGATTGTAGCTCTCAAAAGTTTTCGCGAGAGCAGGAGTCGAGACGTAAAGAAGGTCCGCCGTCTCCATATTTGCGCGCAAATTTGCAAGGCGCTGGGGATCATTATAGGCTGCGAACTTGACGGCACCCAAACTCATCGGCACATTTAAAAGATCATCATCAATATGATATATTGTTGTAATTCCGTAATTTCTTGCCAATCTCGCCAGGGATCGCCCCTTATTCATGGTATACCTTGACATAACGAAATAATCAGGGGTGCATTCCTTAATAATACCTTCCAAGAAACCAGCTTTTTTCGAATGCGGTTCCATCTGCAGTCCCACATCGCTTTTTGATATCGAGCTGGCGAAGGGCTGCAGAAAGCTGATGATCTGTGTGGCGCTTATGTTGTCACTCAAAACAAAGAGGCTCTTTGGACTGGTCATGTCTTCCCTCGAAGCATCATTGCGCGCTGTTTTTTTCGAATGTCGGAAGCTCACCCTTTCGGAAATAGGCCGCTGTCCAGGAGGACCA
>NZ_JBFUFF010000220.1:0-3888 GCF_056403555.1 Rhizobium sp. P2_G2 | reverse complement strand
GTATCCATACGGTCAAAGCCGCGGAACTGGACCGCGCGCAGGCAAGCTGAGAAGCCGGGTTCTCGGCCTGCTGTAGTCTTTTCGACTCCCAGGGCAGCAATTCATGTCGCTGCGCCGTCGTTGCGCACCATAATACTCCCGCGCCTGCATTCTGTGTTGGCGCAGTCGAGCCAGTAGCGGTAGCTACCTTTCGACAGTCGAAGGCCTAGATGCCATTCAGAAGTTCGCAAATGCGATTGTCGGGTAAACTGATGTCCATCGGTCGCCCAATGACGTCCTCGGTTGCGTCGCACATCGCTGCGAAATCGGGATTTTGCTTTGCGAACGCTGCTTTCAGAGGATGCATGTTGATGGCTTCAAAAATCAATAGAGAGGCGTGCTCTGCCTGAAGGGCATTGGACATTCTCYGAACCGCAGTCTTATATTCCTTCCGTTTGGCTGGAGTTATTAGGCGTGATTCCATCATCCGATTGCATCGGAGCAGCATCATTGTTGCCACATCCGACATTGCCTCGTTTCTCCGTCCAGGATCCGGCCACCCGTCCGTTTGAACGGCAATCCCGCTTTGAGCAAGGAAACTGCCAACCGCATCGTCACCGTTGCGATATCGAACGACTACAACTGGCCATCGTTCCTTCCAGTTTCCAAGGCGCTCCTGATAGCGATAATAGCCATATTTATTGCGCTCGGTTAATCCCTTTCGAAATCGGCCGACAAATTCATCATATCGGGCGACTTCGCCACCCTTTATCGCCTCTCGATACATCGAAAAGATGTGTGACACCGGTTCTCTGAGGTAGCAGACGATCTTCGCATCGCTACCAACCAAATCGTGGGCACGTTCAATTGCTTCATGATCTGCGCAGAACCAAAAGTCTTCCGAGGATAGGATACATTTTTCAGCGGATGTGAACCCGTTTGATATGGCTTGCTGGAACCCCGCAGGGATTTCATTGACGATATTCCTGCAAAGAGCCGAGAAGTGGCGATGCGCCTGTGAACCCGCGGGTGTACGGCCGACAACGGGAAAGTCCACGCCCAATTCCAAAAGCCGTTCCCGATTCCCGGATAGATAGGCCTGGATAGCTGTCGTCCCCGTCTTGTGGGTTCCGATATGCAGAATGAACTCGGTCACACTCCACTCCAAACCATGCTGCCAGTAAAATACCGCAATATGCCTGTGTTAGATTTACACCCACCCTTGTTGCGCGTCGAAATCTCCATTCAGCTATGTTTTATTCCTGGGCGTGCTCTTCAATAAAAAATTTGGCCAATTCCGACATCGCAAGATTACGTTGAGGCAGACAGTGGAACGGCCTTCGGCGCTCCGGCCGTTCCAACGAGTTTGGCATACTCGTCGAGTATCGACTGATTGTCGGGATCAGTCGCAAGCGCGATGTCGAGTTGGGCAATGGCTTCAGGTCGACGTCCTAGTCGATCCAAAGCGCGACTTAGGAACCGCCGGACGCCAACCCGGTTCGGTTGCGCACGCACCGCTTCCTGAAGATAGGGTTCGGCTTCTGCTATTCGCTTGTTGAAAAACAGAACACGACCATAAAGGAACGCGGCATCGTAAGGCCCTGCGCCGAGCTCGTAGGCGGCTTTCAGCTCCAATTCCGCTTCGTAGAAGCGCTTGTTGTCCAAGAGAAATTTGCCGAACCGCAGCCTCACAATAGGCTCATCGGGTGCGGCTCCCCTAGCTTCAAGAAAGGCGATGCCGGCTTCCTCGATCTTGCCGGCTTCCATGAGCGCAAGCGCACGACGAACGAGTTCTAGACCTTTTGCACGCGACGCCTCGTCATCATTTGATGACTGATCGCCATAGGCATCCAACATTCGGCGCACGTTAATTCTGACGATCTCATCCGACACGTGCGCACAGTCGTCTTTCCAGGCTAGGCCCCGTTCTGAAAGCATGACGCTTTCATAGGTCGGAATATAGTCGACTTGGGAATATTTGCGAACGATATGTTCCGCAGCTGCCCGCTGCACCGATTTGGAGTAGCAGTTCGCGACGAGTACATCCTCCGCGGTAAATGTCGAACCCATTGCGACAGGAGAAACGGTCAGCAACAAACGATAACCGGTCCGGCCAAAGCGGTCGAGTGCGGACAACAGTCGTTCGAGGGCGGCGATGATGTCATTGTAGTCAAGAACATGGAGCTGGAAACGATTCGGATAGCGTTCCACGCTTTGCTTCATCGGAGGGGTGTTCAGGTACAATTTCGTTTCCACATCATACCATGCCTCTGCAAGGCCGAGTGTGAGAATGATCACTGAAGCATCTCGAACAAGGCGCATATAAGCATTGATGGCGGACCGGATCGCCTTCACCTTTTCCAGAGCCATTGGGCGGAAGCCTGGTGCCAGCTGCATGTCGAGATATTTCCCGTTCACGACTTCCACAATGATGTCATCGGGAACATGCGTGGACGGATCGAGTGCCCACTCAATTTCATTTGCGACGGAATGTGCGACAAATTTGTTTAGAATTGCCGCCTCGATCTCGACACCGGCTGTTGCGCAAATCTCAGGGAACTGGCGTGCCGCGACATTATACTTTTCGATGATGAGCTGGTTCTCAACATTTCGTGCAAAGCAAGAGCCGATCGTGAAAATCAGATCGGTTTTGGAAAAGCGTACGGAAGGACGCATTTGGGGTTTGCAAAACGGCGTGAGCCGCTGCAGTTGAGCCTCTCGATCGCGAGGCCAGCCGAAAGTAGATTTGTCTCGATGAAGGCCCGTCTGCTCATAGCTATAGATGTCTAAGGGCATGTTCCTATCCTCACGCTAAATCATTGATTGGAAGGTTGACCAAGGATCTCGCTCTTAAGTATTTCCATCATTGTTAGGTATTGCCGCTCGGGACGTATCATGCTTGCCGGATCAACAAAAAAATCAATAGATACGGCGCGGCGCCCGTAGAATATCTGATGTGCGACAAGTCGGCTGTCCACGATCCATACATCGCCAGGATTGAAATAAGCAACGTGGCGAGGCTGATTGTCCCACCACTCCTTACTGGACTTTCCGAATGTGCTCGTGTTCRGGCGAGACCAAAGCTGGTTGGGAGTCAGTGGTTCGACAATATCCGGGGTCAAATTGTCGCGCTGTTGCTTGATAATGTCATCGACACGCCAACTCGTTTGCCAGATCCGCGGTTGCGTATCAATGTTGATGAACATGCGCGCAAAATGCTGAGGAACCGGCTCTCTGTAAGTGTCGATGTGCAGATTTTCGTTCATGGTCGTCGTCAGACGCCAAACAGCTCGCTCAGCAGTAAATTTGTAGCCTTTAAATATTGACCTATAGGCCGGCAGGATGCTTGTGAAGAGCGCATCGACTTCGGTGCGAACCTTTGTCTTGGTCGTGTCGTCGAGGTCTGTATCGCTTAGACTCTTTTCCACTGCAGGGTCCGGCGTGCCGTTTCGGCTGCCAATGCCTGACTTCATCTTTTTGAGATTTGGATGGCGGTTGAGATCAAGTCCCGCCCAAAAATCGAAGTCGATCTGCGGTTTGAGATTGCGAAAAACGATCACCTGCCCATCTTCGTAGTCGCTGATGAAACTTGTCGGAGAGCCTGATGACGTTACGCTGTCGTCAAATTTAAAATAACTCGGAAGATGGGGGTTTACAAATATCTCCGCCACAAGCACCACTCCTCTGAGCGCGGTTTGTCGTGTAATTCCACTCCTGGATGTTCCTTGTCAAGATCGAGAGCGACCTTTTAGGCTGCTGCCTTTGCGGGGAATTGAACCGCCCCGGCTTTGCCGGAGACCGTTTGGTTTAAGTTATGCGGCCACGGCTGGTTCGTCCAGCATGGCGTAGTATCGTTCTTCGGCTTCAGCTGGTGGAATATTGCCGATGGGCTCCAGAAGTCGTCGATTG
>NZ_JBFUFF010000219.1:0-4027 GCF_056403555.1 Rhizobium sp. P2_G2 | reverse complement strand
GCCACAGTGATGCTGTCGGTATAATCCTGGCCGGCCGCGAACTCGTTATGGGCACCGTTCATCGCGTAGGTCCAGGTGCCGTCGGCGAGGATGGTGAACGTGCCATAGTTGTGATTGCCCGCGACATTGCTCTGTGCCGTGAACAGCGCCGAACTGTCGACATCGGTGGCGCTCAGCTTGCCGCCGGTATTCTGCGCCACATCGCTTTCGGTGAGTTGCTGCGTCGCTGTGCCGGTGATCACCGCCGCGTCATTGGTGCCATGGATGGTGACGGTGATCACCTGGGTGGTACCGTCCGCTGTGGCCACAGTGATGCTGTCGGTGTAGTCCTGGCCGCCGACGAACTCGTTATGGGCGCCGTTCATCGCGTAGGTCCAGGTGCCGTCGGCGAGGATCGTGAACGTGCCGTAGTTGTGATTGCCGGCAACGCCGCTCTGCGGGACGAAGTTGGTGGAGCTGTCGACGTCAGTGGCGCTAAGCTTACCGCCGGCATTCTGGGCGACATCGCTTTCGGTGAGCGACTGCGTGGCCGTGCCGGTGATCACCGCCGCATCATTGGTACCGTGAATGGTGACCGTGAGCACCTGCGTGGTGCCGTCGGCCGTGGCCACGGTGATGCTGTCGGTATAATCCTGGCCGGCCGCGAACTCGTTATGGGCACCGTTCATGGCGTAGGTCCAGGTGCCATCGGCGAGGATGGTGAACGTGCCGTAGTTGTGATTGCCCGCGACATTGCTCTGTGCCGTGAACAGCGCCGAACTGTCGACATCGGTGGCGCTCAGCTTGCCGCCGGTATTCTGCGCCACATCGCTTTCGGTGAGTTGCTGCGTGGCCGTGCCGGTGATCACGGCGGCATCATTGGTGCCATGGATCGTGACGGTGATCACCTGCGTGGTACCATCCGCTGTGGCCACGGTAATGCTGTCGGTGTAATCCTGACCGCCGACGAACTCGTTATGAGCGTCGTTCATCGCGTAGGTCCAGGTGCCGTCAGCGAGGATCGTGAATGTGCCGTAGTTGTGATTGCCGGCGACATTGCTCTGTGCAACGAAGTTGGCAGAGCTGTCGACATCGGTGGCATCGAGCTTGCCGCCGGTATTCTGGGCRACATYGCTTTCGSTGAGCGMCTGCGTGRCCGTRCCGGTGATCACCGCTGCATCRTTGSTGCCATGGATGGTGACGGTCAGCACCTGSGTGGTGCCGTCGGCCGTCGCCACGGTGATGCTRTCGGTATAATCCTGGCCGGCCGCGAACTCGTTATGGGCACTGTTCATGGTGTAGGTCCAGGTGCCATCGGCAAGAATGGTGAACGTGCCATAGTTGTGATTGCCCGCGACATTGCTCTGTGCCGTGAACAGCGCCGAGCTGTCGACGTCGGTGGCGCTCAGTTTGCCGCCGGTGTTCTGGGCGACATCGCTTTCGGTGAGTGTTTGCGTGGCCGTGCCGGTGATCACGGCGGCATCGTTGGTGCCGTGGATGGTGACCGTGATCACCTGCGTGGTACCGTCCGCCGTGGCCACGGTAATGCTGTCGGTGTAATCCTGGCCGCCGACGAACTCGTCATGGGCATCGTTCATCGCATAGGTCCAGGTGCCGTCAGCGAGAATGGTGAACGTGCCATAGTTGTGATTGCCGGCGACATTGCTCTGTGCGACGAAGTTGGCGGAGCTGTCGACATCAGTGGCGCTCAGTTTGCCGCCGGTGTTCTGGGCGACATCATTTTCGTTGAGTTGCTGCGTCGCCGTGCCGGTGATGACGGCAGCATCGTTGGCGCCATCGATGGTAATGGTGATCACCTTATCCTGACCATCTGCCGTCTGGACGRTGAATGTGTCGGTCAGGTGGTCGTTGACGTTGAGCGCATTGACGGCCGTATTGCTGTTGTCGAGCTGGTAGCTCCACTTACCAGCCGCATCCATCGTCAGCGTGCCGTAATGATCATCGCCGGAAATGGTTGTGGCAGTCCACTGATCGTTGGCGTTGTCGGCATCGGTGTTGTTGAGATCGCCTTGGATTGGATTGGCGGGAGAGTCTTCGGTCACAGTGCCTGTGTCGCCACCGGCGCTGATCACAGCGGCATCATTGGTGCCGTGGATGGTAACGGTGATCACCTGGCTGGTGCCGTCGGCGGTGGTCACCGTGATGCTGTCGGTATAGTCATGACCCGCCTTGAACTCATCATGGGCATCGTTCATGACATAAGTCCAGGTGCCGTCAGCGGCGATGGTGAACTTGCCGAAGCCGTGGCTGCCATCGACATCCGTCTGCACATCGAAGGCGGCAGAGCTGTCGACGTCGGAAGCATCGAGCTTGCCACCAGTGTTCTGGGCAGCGTCGGTCTCAGTCAGTTCCTGGGTGCTCGTTCCTGTGATGAGGGCCGCATCATTGGTGCCGTGAATGGTGACGGTGATCACCTGGCTGGTGCCGTCCGCCGTGGTCACGGTGATGCTGTCGGTATAGTCATGCCCCGCCTTGAACTCGTCATGGGCGTCGTTCATGACATAGGTCCAGGTGCCATCGGCGGCGATCGAGAACTTGCCGAAGCCGTGGCTGCCATCGACATCCGTCTGCACATCGAAGGCGGCAGAGCTGTCGACGTCGGAAGCATCAAGCTTGCCGCCGGTGTTCTGGGCGGTGTCGCTCTCCGTCAGTTCCTGGGTGCTGCTGCCGCCGATCACCGCGGCATCATTGGTGCCGTGGATAGTGACGGTGATCACCTGGCTGGTGCCGTCGGCGGTGGTGACGGTGATGCTGTCGGTGTAGTCGTGGCCTGCCTTGAACTCGTCATGAGCATCGTTCATGACATAAGTCCAGGTGCCGTCGGCGGCGATCGAGAACTTGCCGAAGCCATTGCTGCCATCGACGTCGGTCTGCACATCGAAGGCGGCAGAGCTGTCGACATCGGAAGCATCAAGCTTGCCGCCAGTGTTTTGAGCCGAATCCGTCTCCGTCAGTTCCTGTGTGCTTGTGCCGGAGATCACCGCGGCATCGTTGGTGCCGTGAATGGTGACCGTGATCACCTGGCTGGTGCCGTCGGCGGTGGTGACGGTGATGCTGTCGGTATAGTCATGGCCTGCCTTGAACTCGTCATGGGCGTCGTTCATGACATAGGTCCAGGTGCCGTCGGCGGCGATCGAGAACTTGCCGAAGCCGTGGCTGCCATCGACATCCGTCTGCACATCGAAGGCGGCCGAGCTGTCGACGTCGGAAGCATCAAGCTTGCCGCCGGTGTTCTGGGCGGTGTCGCTCTCCGTCAGTTCCTGGGTGCTGCTGCCACCGATCACCGCGGCATCATTGGTGCCGTGGATGGTGACGGTGATCACCTGGCTGGTGCCGTCGGCGGTGGTGACGGTGATGCTGTCGGTGTAGTCATGACCCGCCTTGAACTCGTCATGGGCGTCGTTCATGACATAGGTCCAGGTGCCATCGGCGGCGATCGAGAACTTGCCATAGCCATGGCTGCCATCGACATCGGTCTGAGCCGTGAACAGCGCCGAGCTGTCGACATCGCTGGCATCCAGCTTGCCGCCGGTGTTCTGCGCCACATCACTTTCAGTGAGCGACTGCGTGCTGCTGCCGCCGATCACCGCGGCATCATTGGTGCCATGGATGGTGACCGTGATCACCTGGGAGGTGCCATCAGCCGTGGTCACCGTGATGCTGTCGGTATAGTCATGGCCGGCTTTGAACTCGTCATGGGCATCGTTCATGACATAGGTCCAGGTGCCATCGGCCGCGATGGTGAACTTGCCGAAGCCATTGCTGCCATCGACGTCGGTCTGAGCCGTGAACAGCGCCGAGCTGTCGACATCGCTGGCATCCAGCTTGCCGCCGGTGTTCTGCGCCACATCACTTTCAGTGAGCGACTGCGTGCTGCTGCCGCCGATCACGGCTGCATCATTGGTGCCATGGATGGTGACCGTGATCACCTGGGAGGTGCCATCAGCCGTGGTCACCGTGATGCTGTCGGTATAGTCATGACCCGCCTTGAACTCGTCATGGGCATCGTTCATGACATAGGTCCACA
>NZ_JBFUFF010000218.1:0-4090 GCF_056403555.1 Rhizobium sp. P2_G2 | reverse complement strand
GCCGTCGGCTGCGGGCACGTTCATTCGCCGCCCAACAGACGGAAGCTGCCCTCAGCTGCGCAGTCCTCAATCACATGCTGGCCTGCGCACGCCCGAAATCCGTCCGGTGTAGAAAAGCTACCGCATAGCCGCGGCATCGGAGACCGAATTCCGCTCGCAATACGACCGATGCACCAGCGCCAAAGCCAGGATAAAACGAGCATGCGAACTTTATCCTCAGCAAAGCGATCGCCGCGAGCCAAACATCAAAACGCGGACAAAAGTCCGCACCGAAGCTTCTGCGGCATCTCTTTGTTTTCACGTGACCTTTTCTGCACCTTCCGCAACGAGGACATTCTGAAACGGCCGAGTTTGACATAAGGGGGATAAAACGGCATCGGTTTGCAGATCCTGCCGGCGGGCCACTTGTCAACCCATTAGTGGGAGAATACTCGCCGATGCCGGCCAGTTCAAACGTAGTGCGCAACATGATCCCTGATTGGCAGCGTGACAGTTGCTGCTGGTTGTCGCCAGGTTCGTGCTAGAGGGACGACCATGCCGATACGCACGCCCGGCTCACGAATTTGAGCACGTCATCTGGAGTGAACTGACGAGTTCCTGGACCATCACCTGCATCGCCTGACTAAGCTGGCGTCCTTTACGCCAGAAAACCACATAGTGATAAACCGCCGTCGGCTCGAATGGCCGGGTGTCCAACCCAAACGCCTCGTATTCCGCTGCAATCACGTTGTTGGTTATGGATATTCCGATGCCGGCGGCGACATATCCAGCGTCGTGACCGTTCGCATCGAACTCGACAGCCAAGTCAGGCGCGACGCCGGCATACCGCAGAGCGTTGATGTTCATCTGATGCGCAGAATACTGTGGCTCGATGTCGATGATCGCCTCGGCGGCGATGTCCTGCGGCGTCACCACGTTCTTGCTGCCGAGCTTATGACCTTTCACGAACAGGCAAACGTTTCTTGCCGTGCAGGCCGGCACCCAATCAAACGCCTTTTCCTCCAGTGGCAAACGGGAAACGCCGATATCGGCACGACCGTTGAGAACATGCTCTCCGATTTCCCGGTAAGTCCCGGACTTCACCTGGAAAGTACAGAGATTTCCGCGCTGGCGAACGGCCTTTATCGCTTTTGGAATGGCACGAAGACTGAAGACGCTCGGCGCCGCCAAACCAATCGTTTTAGTCTCGCTTCCCTGCAATGAGGTCAGCGAATCTTCGATCTTATCGACGCCCTGGAGAGCACCGTCGACGCTGCGCAACACGTCCCATGCACGCTCCGTCGGAGCGAATTGATTGTTGCTGCGGGTAAAGAGGGTGAATCCGATCTCTGTTTCGAGCTGCTTGATGTGCTGGCTGACGGCCGGCTGACTGATATGAAGAATTTTGGCGGCGGATCGCTCTGAGCCGGCTCGGAGAACCTCACGAAACACTTGCAGCTGACGCAGTCTGCCGCCGCTCGCAGTTTTTCGGACCATTTATCACCCCGGCCATATTCATCACTGGATGCGCCGTGAGCCACGCCATCTCGACCACTAAGACCCTATAAGCAGCGCTTATCGACAACATTTGCAGCTTATAAATTGACGCAGCAAAGTCAAAGTATATTTTCGGAAAAAGAAGCGAATTACCACAGATTATTCGCTTTTTCTACATGCTACCGTCGGTAGCGCTTAAGTACAATAATCATCGCAATCCGATTTGCGCGAGTATTTATCCACTCGACATAACAACGAAACTGAAAGCGTGACTACGTGTCCGGATTTTTCTTACAATTTCTGCTTGGTCTGAAGGTCACCGTTGTCGTCTCGCTGGCGAGTGGTGTGCTGGGGACCGCGCTTGGACTGATCGTCGCTACGATAAAGCTTTCCCGATTTCGGCTGCCTTCACTTATCGCCCAAGGCTACACGACGATTGTTCGCGGGCTGCCGGAGCTGCTGGTCATCCTTGTGATCTATTTCGGCGGGACCGCCGCGATCACCGCAGTGTTTGGCCGTTACGTGGAGATCAGCCCGTTCGCCGCGGGCGTGGTTGCGTTGACGATCGTCTTCGGCGCCTATTCGGCCGAGATATTCCGCGGCGCGATCGCCAGCATACCAGCTGGCCAACGCGAAGCTGCTGCATCTCTTGGCCTTTCGTCGTGGCAGGCGTGGCTCCTGGTGATTGTACCGCAGATGATGCGTGTCGCCCTCCCCGGCTTTTGCAATCTCTGGGTCTCGCTCCTGAAGGACACGTCCCTGATTTCCGTCGTCGGCCTCACCGACATCATGCGGGTTGCATTTATCGGTGCCGGCTCGATGCGCGCACCGCTTGTTTTTTATCTCGCAGCTTCGGCCCTTTATCTCCTGCTGACGAGCCTGTCGCTTTTGTCGTTTCGGCTGGTGCAGCAGCGGCTTGCGATACCCGGTCACTGAAGGGGTTAAGACGTGGATTTTCAGCTGATATTCGAAAGTTTGGGCGTTCTCGCCGGCGGCGTCCTGCTAACGCTCGGCCTGACCCTACTGTCTCTGGCAATCGGCTTCACGGTGTCGGTTCCATTGGGCTTCGTCAGGGCGTCTTCAAATCGCGTTTCCTCCGGAGCTGTCCTTACATACACCTATGCTTTTCGCGGCACGCCGCTGCTTGTCCAGTTGTTTTTGGTTTATTACGGGCTCAGTCAGCTAGAGATCGTCCGAAACAGCATCGCGTGGCCTCTGCTGCGCGAACCGTTTTGGTGCGCGCTACTCACCTTTTCATTGAACAGCGCCGCTTACACGACGGAGCTGTTCTGTGGCGGCATTCAGGCCGTGCCACGCGGGATCATCGAAGCCGCCAAGGCGCTCGGTCTGTCACCGTTCATGCAAAAACGCCTGATCATCTTTCCCCTGGCTTTCCGAACCGTGCTTCCATCGTACGCAAACGAAGTCATCGGCATGCTGAAGGCAAGCTCGGTCGCCAGTACCATAACGCTTCTCGAAATCACGGGGCGCGCGCGCCAGCTCGTTTCGGAGACGTTCGCGCCCTACGAGGTCTTTTTCGCGGCGGCCGTGCTCTACCTCCTTTTGACCCTCATCGTGACCAAGCTCTTTCAGATCCTGGAAGCGCACTTCGGACGCTCAAGTCCGACGAAGACCCATCAGCGACCCACGTCCAAGTCGCGGCATCGAAGGCAATCAGAACCGGCCTTGATCGCAATAGCGGAAACGCGCGGTCAAAGCCGTTGAAATCATTCATCGCAAAACTCGGGAGATCATCCAATGAATAGACTGGCCTTCGCCTTCTTTCTTACGGTTTTCACGATTGCTCCGATCGTGACAGATGCTGCAAGCGTTCGGGAGATCACAATCGCGACGGAGGGTGCCTCGCCTCCCTGGGATTCAATCAACGGACACGGCGAGCTCGTCGGCTACGACATCGACGTCGGAAACGAGCTCTGCCGCCGTATACAGATCAAGTGTACCTTCGTCGCTCAGGACTGGGATGGGCTGATCCCTGCCCTCACCGTCGGCAAATTCGATGCCATCATGTCCGGGATGTCGATCACCGAAAAACGCAAGAAATCGATCGCGTTCTCAATTCCCTATGGCGGCGGCTTCAACCAGTTGGCCATGCGCAAAGACCTTGGCCTTCCAGCGACCGACATACGCGCCAAGGTCAATCTCTCGAACGTGGGCGCCGAACAGCAGGCAATACTCGACCAACTCCGCACGGTGCTTGCTGGCAAAAACCTCGGCGTGCTGCGATCCTCGAACTCAGAAGCGGTGGTCAATCAGCTTTTTGGAAGCATCGCCAACATCCGCAGCTACGACACACAGGAGAACCTCCACCTCGATCTCGCCGCCGGTCGGATTGACGGCGGACTTGCCGATTATTTTACCTGGAAGACGTTTCTTGACAGCAAGGATGGGGAGGTGGCCGCTTTCTACGGTCCGGAGCTGTCCGGTGGTCTGTGGGGACCAGGCGTCGGAATCGGCATGCGCAAAGGTGACGAACAGCTTGCTGAGGCGTTCAATCAGGCAATTGGTAGCAGTATCAAAGATGGAACGCTCAAACGGCTCAGCATCAAATGGTTCGGTATAGACGTTTCGCCATCACAGGCGCCCTGAAGCGAAA
>NZ_JBFUFF010000217.1:0-4266 GCF_056403555.1 Rhizobium sp. P2_G2 | reverse complement strand
TTCTTCGTCGGCGGCGGCGTTTGGAAAGAAGATATTGGTCGAGGTCTGCTCGATGATCGTGTTCCGTAAGTCCGAACGCACGACATCGGCCGCTGACTGGGTCCCGAACCCGACAATGCCATTCATTTTTCGGATGGTTTTCAGCCAATCCTTGATGAAGCCGGCGAACACCTCGTCGTCGAGCAGGCGCCAACCTTCGTCGAGAAAAATCATCGAAGGACGGCCGTCCAAAATCTCTTCGATGCGGTAGAACATGTAGAGCAGTGCTGCCGTGCGCGTCCGCTTGTCGGACAGCACGTCGGTCATGTCGAAACCGATCACCGAGCCCGAGAAATCGAGTAGGTCTGCGTTATTGTTGAAAAGCCACCCCTTGTCGCCGGAGGTCCATTCCTTCAGCCGGTCGGCAAGATCGCCGATACCCGACTTGAGCCGCCCCTTCATCGCCTCACCGAGCATAGCAAGCCGGCGCTGTCGGGGTGCAAAGTCGCTATAGATGCTATCAACTGCATCAGAGATGACCGCCATCTCTTCCGCGTTGAGGATGCGATCCGCAGGTGTCAGGAGATATGCGACCAGCGTTTTGCCAAAGGTCCGGTTCGCAGGCGTGTCCGGCAATTGAAGCGGTGCGAAGCCGGTTGGCTCGCCAGGCGACAATCGTTCATACCGCCCGCCCATGGCGCGCACAAAAATCTCGCCGCCGCGGTCTTTGTCGATGAATACGCAGCGGGGCCGTGGCTCGACCCGCATGCCCTGGGCGAGCAGGAATGACAAGGCTACAGTCTTTCCCGACCCGGTCGGGCCGATGACCGTGAAGTTGCCGACATCATCCTCGTGGAAATTGAAGAAATAAGCCGTTTGGCTGGTGGTTTCGAGAAGCGAGATCGGCAGCTTCCAATGAAGCTTTTGCGTCTGGCCTGAGGGAAAATTATGGGCGGAGAACAGTCCGGCAAAATTCACCGAGGAGATCAAACCCTGGCGAGCGATGTAGGCAAAGTTCGCCGGTAGCTGYGCCCACCAGGCAGCCTCGAGATTGAGGTCTTCGCGGACCGCAACGACGCCCATACGTGCCAACTCGGCAGTAACATCGGCGATAGCGCGATTGAGCCGAGAGACGTCCGGCGCGAGCACCGCGACGGTCATATGATGCTTTCCAAATATGACATCGCCGGAGGCGAGCCGATCACGCGCGGTTTCAATGTCGTCCTCGACCGCGGTCCCCCCATCGTCGGAATTGGCAATCTGGCGTGAAATGGTCGAAATCGCTTCGGTGACTGTGGTTCGATCTTCGGGGGCAAAGGAATGCGTGACGATCAGCTCATAGGGCAGCCGCAGGAGCCCATCGAGCTGCCCTGGTGTCGTCATCGGCGGATACTCCTTGATCGACACCATCGCCGCGAGCTTCGAGGCCGCGCCATCTGCCGACCAGATCTCCATGGCCTTCCGGCCAAACATGATGCGACCTGTTCCGACATAGTCTGCGAGCGACATGCGCGGGAGCGGCATTGACCGATCGTCGCCGGCCGCCAGAATTTTCGCGAAAAATTCCGCCGGTTCTGAGAAGATTGCGCCGTCCCGCTCGACGCAAGTCAGCACCTCTGGCCGGTATGAGCGGAAATCGCCGACAATCCCCGAGACCATGTCGTTCAAGTCGCGAACGTCATCCGAACGTGCTTCCCATTCGTTGTCGGCCACACGGAGCCAATCAAACATTCGATCGACCTTGCCCGCACGGCCAGTCATGGGGCGGCGAATGACGCTCAGATAGAGCTCGTTGACGAACATCGTCCTGCTCTGAAGACCGCCGACGTAGCGGGCATTGAGCTCGTCGGCAAAGGGGTTGTCGAACTCGCCGGCGATCATGGGAATGATACGCCGGCGAATGATCGTTGCGTAAAGTGCGAAGCGAGACGAACCCAGCGCACGCACGGTCATGTTGCGGTTGGCCAGGCGAGCATTGATTTCCGCCTGATCCATCGTTTGGTAGGGCAGTCCGGAAAGCCTGACGACCTGGATGAGCATTCCGGTCTTCGTGATGACGGTCCGCTCGTCAACGTGGCGCAGGAAGGGGACATGGGTCGCGATATTCATCTCCCGCGCGCGCTCCCGGCCGAATTTGAGATCCCGATCGACGATGTTCATGGGCTGTAGCTCCCCGTCCTCCAAAAGCGTTTGTTGCGGATTGCCCGTCGCATCGACAGAAAAACCTGTGCGACGCGGACGATGTGGATGTCCCGCTGGCAGAGGTAGAGGCCGATAAAGTGGATAGGCAAAACCACCAGCGGCGCCAGGAAATTGCTGGTCGCAATGAAAAGGACGATCCCGGTGAGGCCGTTGACCACGAACACGATGATGTCGACCCCGAAGTACATCGGTGGCCGCGTCAGGGGCAGGATCAGCGGCTCGACATCGGGAGCGTCATCGACCATCTCACGTGCCCCCGGCCGACGACTTCATGGCATCAACGAGTTCGGCAGCCCCGAAGATGATGCCGATGCCGATCACGATCGAAAACGCCATCTGCCAGGCCATTCTCCCCGTCAGGAACAGGAAGCCGAGAAAGCAGACGGCGATGATGGCGACGGAGCGGGCCACATTGCCCTGCAGCACACCAACGAACCAGTCGAGAATTCCCTCGACGGGCGCGGCTGATTGCGCATGCGCGAGCTCGGGAACGAGAACGATCGCGCCGGCGCTTGCAAGGATTGGAACGATGCTCCGAAACGCCTTCGACGGAGCAGGTTTTTGGGAAAATTGATGAAGCGCGTGGCGCACGGCCACTGCGCGCATCATATTTTCGGCAATAGAAATGAGCTGACGCGGTAGACGCGCCTTGGGGGAAACCGGCATGGTTTCAGTCCTCGACTGTTTCTGGGTTGGATTTGAAGCTAGAGCCGGGACTCTTGTGAATTCCGGACCGCTCCTTGCGGGTGAAATTTAGGCTGCGCTTGCCGCCTCCATTAGCAGTTCATTCGGCGTTCCAGACATGGGCATCCCGCCAACGTGTGGATGAGGTGGCCTTGGCGATCGTCACCTCTTCCTTTGAGATAGTAGGATCGCCTCTTTTGAGTTTCGCTTCGGTTGCCTTGGTACGAAGCTTCCACCGGTTCATCACCTTGACGATGTATTTCGCCGTCTCGGGAAATTCCGGTATGCCGCCCTTCTGATAGATCCGTTCAGGTCCGGCGTTATACGCAGCTAGCATCAAGAGCGGGTCGTCGAATTCATCGTAAAGGTGCTTCAGATAGCGGATGCCAGCGCGAATGTTGGCCTGGTAATCGCATCGATCGGTAACGCCGTAGTCGGATGCGGTTTCGGGCATCAGCTGCATAATGCCGACAGCGCCAGCATCCGAGACCTGGTTTTGACCCGAAGCGCTTTCGACCTCCGCGACAGCCAGTGCCAGGTTTGCGTCGAGACCCTCCGCCTTCGCGATGGTCRACACAGCTGCGAGTACGTTGCTGCGGTCAAGTGGTTCGCATGCGTTGGCGGCGCCATGGGCGATGCTTAAAATGATAGCCAGGGGCAGTGCTCTCATGCAGTCCGCTCTCTGTTGTGTCGCGTCGAATAATCATTATAATTATTTATGACCTATCGCTGTGTCAATGCAGGAGTGACTTCTATGTGTAGGAAAATCCAGGTCGCATTTCTTATGCCCGTTTTGATTGCCGCAAACTCGGTGATCGCAGCTGAGCCAATTGAGCCGCCGAATGCCTTCTCGGACCCCTCCCCCGCCTATCTGCGATCCTTTGCCAGCAACACCGACCGGATGTTCGTATTGGAAAGATTCGATGCGGCCGGCGGCCTGGTCTCGCGGGAGATCGAGGTTGCCAATGCGTCGATCATGATCGGGGGCGCCACGCAACGAACAATTGCCGGGCATGAGATAAGCCTTCGTGGATTGCGGCCGTGTCCCGATGACGTGGTGAACTATAACGGGACGGAGAAATGGGAGTGCGAGAAAGCCGCGGCCGACTATGCGGGCGCGATCTACAATCAGCGAGCCAACGTGATCTTGTGCAAGACGCTTGTTCTCGATCCCAAGCAGAAAGCATCGATCCCGGCATCCTGCTTTGCGCTGGTTGGTGGCAATAATGAGCCGTTTCGTGTCGCCAACGACGACGACGCCATGGTGTTTCTCGGCTTGGCGGAGATCGAGCAGACCGATGACGGACTCTCACGCCGCCCGGATCTCGAGCACACGCAATCCCTGAGCAAAGGCACGGAGCATCAAGATGCGCAGTAGCCTCGGTGTACTTCTCTTCGGCT
>NZ_JBFUFF010000216.1:0-4341 GCF_056403555.1 Rhizobium sp. P2_G2 | reverse complement strand
GAGTTCGACGTCGCCCCGGCGAAATGTCGAGACCTCATCGGTGAAACTCCCATCGAGAATGAGTGTGAATTCGGTCCCTCCATGACTGTGCTCGGGCACCGGCTGACCTGCAGGCACTTTGAGCAGTCTGACTGTCGTTGTCGGATCGTTCGTCGGGATGATCATCTGCGACGGTCCGCGCCCCAAACTCCGCCATCTCAACCCGCCTTGCTCCCGAACGTAAGAAGAGAGCGGGTGTGGCAGCAAAGGATCTCCATGCTCCCGGTCCATACGAAGAGGCACCACGTTTTCCATCTCGCCGGCGTGAATTCGTTGCTTGATTGCCGTCCAGCCATCGTCTGCTCTCAGATCGGCACTCTCCCGGTCGAGCAAGTACCCACCGATACTATCGTAGATTCGCAGCCTGCTGCGGCAGGACCGGCACATTGTCAAATGCGTGGCGACGCCGATGCTCCAGCCCTCGGAAAGGGTGCCAGCTGAATAGCGCATCAAAAATTCATCGTCGAGGTGATGTGTAATCGTCATATCGTGACCCCGAGAGACAGTCGCAGTCTTTCGCATGCCATTCGTATCCTTGATTTGACCGTGCCAAGCGGAATGTTCAATGTCTCCGCAATCGCTGAGTGCGTCATGTCTTCGAAGTACGACATTTCCAGCACTTGTATCTGCTCAGGCTTCAAGTGTTTGATGGCGTTTCTGACTTGCTCGGCTTCCTGAACGCGTTGGTATCCCACGTCGGCCGGCTCGATCGGTTCGGGGGCGAGCATCGGATCCTCATCATCAAAGTCCGGCCGCGGTCCTCGACGTAACGCATCGATCCGCAAATTGCGTGCGATAGTGAAAATCCAGGTCGATGCTTGACCCAGATCCGGTTTGAACTGAGCTGCCTTCATCCAGACGGTTGCCAACGCTTCCTGGGTGAGTTCATCGGCGGCTGCGACGTCCTTCGTCACCTTTAGCATGTAGGAGCGGACCTTGGGACGGAAGTAGCGGTAAAGGCTCTCGAAAGCATCAATATCACGATGTGTGGCGATACGGGCCATCAGTTGATTGATGGTCTCCGGGTCAAGTCCAGGTTGCTCCCCAGTCACGCTGCTGCGTACTCCGTCTGCAACGCGTGCTCGCCCTTTCGGAACACAAGGTTCCGATCGCTTGTCTGAACCGTTCTGGAGCGGCATCGCGCATGTCATGCACCCCTTACGCAAAAGATCGCGGCTGGATCATTGGGCGGCGAATTCTTTGATCCACTCCCGCTTCCGCCACGTACCAGCGCGTTCGAAATGGAGTTGGTCGACATGGATGCCTACGCAGAGAACAAGATCGATCCGAACCACGAGGGCCGACCGTCCCGACGTGAGGCAGAGGAAGCGGTGTGCACGCTACTGCGGTGGGCAGGTGAAGATCCCCAAAGGGAAGGGCTCCGCGACACGCCCGCCCGCATAGCCAAGGCCTATGGTGAACTCTTCGGTGGTTACGAGCAGACGCCGGAAGACATATTGTCGCGCACATTCGAAGAGGTGGCAGGCTATAACGATCTCATCGTTGTCAAGGATATCCCATTTTTCTCCCACTGCGAGCACCACATGGTGCCGTTTTTCGGCAAAGCGCATGTAGCCTATTGGCCTTCAGGTCGCGTGCTTGGCCTCTCAAAAATCGCCCGACTGGTCGATGTCTACGCCAGGAGGCTGCAGACGCAGGAGGCGCTGACGGCCCAGATCACCCGTTCGCTCGACGATGTCGTTCGGCCAGAAGGTGTGGCCGTGATGGTCGAAGCCGAGCACATGTGCATGGTCATGCGTGGAATCCGTAAGCAGGGAGCGAAAACGCTGACACTAAGTTTCACTGGTCTATTCGAGAATGATGCGGCTCAGCAGGCGCGGTTCATGATGCTAGTTCGGAATTGAGGTTCTCCAAATTGTCTCGTGCGGTCCGCTATCTTCTATTCATCCTGGGCGACCAGCTGTCCTTGGGCATATCCAGCCTGGCAGAGGCAGACAAAGATCGTGACGTGGTGATGATGTGCGAAGTAATGGCCGAAGCCAGTTATGTCCGGCATCACAAGCAGAAGATTGCCTTTATTTTCTCGGCGATGCGGCATTTCGCAGAGACACTGCGAAAGTCTGGGTTTCGCGTGCGTTACATCCGCATCGACGATCCGGACAACGCGGGATCTTTTTGCGGGGAACTTGCTCGTGCCGTTGCGGCGCTCGAGCCGGAAGCGGTCAGAGTCACTGAGCCGGGAGAATGGCGCGTTCTTCAGGATATGTCGTCGTGGGATGAAGGAGCGGGCACAGAGGTTGTCATTCTGCCAGACAATCGTTTCCTGTGTTCGCACGCCGAATTCGCGCAATGGGCGCGCGGTCGCAAGACTCTGACGATGGAATACTTCTATCGGGAGATGCGGCGCAAGACCGGGCTACTCATGAACGGCGGTGCGCCAGTCGGCGGACGTTGGAATTTCGACGCAGAAAACCGAAAGCCGGCGACCCCGGATTTGCTGCGGCCGAGACGTGATCGGCTCGAACCGGACGAAACCACACGAGAGGTGATCTCGGTCGTCGAACGACTCTTCCCGAACAATATCGGCACCACTCAATCGTTTCAGTTCGCGGTGACTCAACACGATGCCGAACTTGTCCTTGATACGTTCCTTAATGAGTTCCTTCCGAACTTTGGTGCGACGCAGGATGCTATGCTCAAGGACGATCCATTTCTGAACCACTCTCTGCTGTCGTTCTACATCAACATAGGCTTTCTTGATCCGCTACTCGTCTGTCGTGCGGTGGAGCAGCAATATCTGGAGGGAAGGGCGCCGCTTACCGCGGTGGAAGGTTTCATCCGCCAGATCATTGGCTGGCGCGAGTATGTGCGCGGCATCTACTGGCTGCGGATGCCGACCTACGCTTCCGCCAATTTCTTCGAAAATGCGCGACCTCTGCCTTCGCTCTATTGGACGGGTCAGACCAACATGAATTGCATGGCAACGGTAGTGAACGAAACGATCGCCCACGCATACGCCCATCACATCCAGCGCTTAATGATTACCGGCAATTTCGCACTGCTTGCCGGCATCGATCCAAGAGCCGTGCACGAATGGTATCTCGAAGTCTATGCCGATGCCTACGAGTGGGTCGAACTGCCCAACGTTATTGGCATGAGCCAGTTTGCCGATGGTGGCGTGGTCGGCACGAAGCCGTATGCAGCCAGCGGAAACTATATCAATCGGATGTCGGACTATTGCGACGGCTGCCACTACGATCCTCACAAGCGTACAGGCACGGGCGCATGCCCCTTCAACGCGCTCTATTGGGATTTCCTCATCCGCAATCAGTCCAAACTCAAGGGAAATCATCGTCTTTCGCAGGCCTATGCGACGTGGAACCGAATGGATGAGGTGACCCGAAAAGAATTGCGTCGACAGGCTGCTGAATTCCTGGAAACGTTGTCTTGATCTTAGCTGCAATGAACATAGCAATTGTTGGACATCGTCGGATCGCAGATGACCCGGCCGTCGTGACGGTTGCGATCAAAAGCGACGATTTCATCTTCCACGAACCCCTCAGACAGTAGCATTTCCCAACCCAGCGCAATGTCATTACGGCCTACGTTACCATGTTTCTGCGTGCCTTGTGCCATTGTGCCCCAAGTGATGGCGTCGATGCACGCAGCCGCCTGAGACTGCAAAGTCGCGATAATCGACGTCGTTGGATTACGGTTGTTCGGCACGGGCGCTGCATTCGTGCTCGACAGCGACGAACTGCAGCACTTGCCGGCGCGACTGAGAGAGGAGTTCGAGTGTTGGCTGATCCGCAAGAATGCCCAATGCTGGCGACTGCAGATCACCATCCAGAACAGAAAGCTCGCCAGAGGCGCGCGCCGGCTTTACACCGACCGTCTTGCGCAGTTTAGATACGATCGATTGCTAACGGAGGCGTTGTATACCCGGAGCTACATCGGTAGTCTAAGCGTCCAATCGCCTCGTTTCGGTGCAGTCACGCCGAACCGCAAGCCGACATATTTGCACTTTCGATTCACCAATCTATCCGTGACGCGTCATAGGCGAAGAAACCACCGGAATCCTCCGGCACAAGCCTGTCCAGCGTCTGCAGGAGATATGAGGCCGATTGCTCCGGAGTCATCCGCGCGTGCCCCCTGGCGAAAGGTTCGGAGAGAGCTGTTTCGACACTTCCTGGGTGCAGTGCGACCACGACGGAGTACGGATGCGTCCGGCTCAGTTCAATGGCCGCTGTTCTGACGATTTGGTTCTGCGCGGCCTTAGACGCCCGGTAAGAAATCCAGCCGCCAAGCTTGTTGTCGCCAATCGAACCCACTCTTGCAGAC
>NZ_JBFUFF010000215.1:0-4359 GCF_056403555.1 Rhizobium sp. P2_G2 | reverse complement strand
GGCGGCCGGCATTTCCAGTGGCAGCCGGGGCTCGACCAACTGTTCGGCGTGCTGCCGCGCAATGGCGATGCGGCTGACGTCCGCTGGTTCACGGCGCCGAATGGATTCCAGGGGCATACGCTCAATGCCTTCGACGATGGCCACGGGCKGATCTATGTCGACATGCCGGTCACGTCGGGCAACATCTTCTATTTCTTTCCCCAGGCCGATGGCCGCGTGCCGCCGCCGGAGACGCTACGGTCGCAGATGACGCGCTGGACCTTCGACATGAACAAGGTGGGTAACAGCCTCGAAGCCAGCACGTTGACGGACTTCATATGCGAATTCCCTCGCAGCGACGACCGCTACATGGGCCGGCCCTACAAACACGGCTTCGTAATCGGGTTCGATCCGGCCCGGCCATATGATTTCAAGAAGCTCGGCCCGCCGCCCTTCCAATTCATGAATATTCTGGCCCATATCGATGTCACGACACGGAAGTCGAAGATCTGGTTCGGCGATCCCACAACCTCGTTTCAGGAGCCGATCTTCGTGCCGAAGTCGAAAGATGCCGCAGAAGGTGAGGGCTATGTGATCGCACTGGCCAATCGTCTCGCCGAGATGGCGACGGATCTTGTGGTCCTCGATGCCCAGCATCTCGACGAAGGACCGATCGCGACTGTGAAGCTGCCGTTCCGGCTACGCATGTCGCTGCATGGCAACTGGGTTCCCGCTGCCGCCTGACAATGCCTCCCAAGCAGGTAATCGGCCCGAACATCGTTCCGGGCCGATTGCTTTTTGCGGGGTTATTAATGCTATCCCAACGAAAAAATGGAAAAATGCGCGATATACATATTGCATAATTATCAAAAAATGATAAAAGGTGGAAAACCAAATGGAGGAAGCGATGGCCCTTACTGCCGTCCGCGCGGGTGCCTATCTGCACCATGTCGCATTCGAAAGTTCCAATCCCCAACGCCTGGCCGAGTTCTACGCCGATGCCATGGACATGCAGCTGACCGCGTCCGGTGACGAATGGATCTGCGAAGGACCGCAGCGCCGCTATGTCRTCCGGGCCGGCGAGGACAAGAAGCTCGCSTATGCCGGGCTTGCCTGCCGCGACCAAGACGGCGTGGCGGAGCTCAAGGCGCGCGCCATGARTGRAGGGGTGRAAATCCTGCCCTCGCCTTCACCCTTCTTCGARGATGGCGCCTTTGCGGTGAAAGATCCTGACGGCCATCTGATCRCCTTCGGGCTCGCCAAGCTCCAGGCCGCGGGCTTCAAAGGCATCCGTGGTCCGACGCAGCATCTCACCTTCGCGTCGCTCRATGTCGAGGCGTTCCGYGATTTCTATCACGGCAAGCTCGGCTTCGCGCTGTCCGACCGCGTGCTGCATAAGGATGGTTCGCTCGCGACCTGCTTCACGCGCTCCAACCACGAGCACCACACGATCGCCTGCTTCAAGTCCGACCGCACCGGCGTGGACCATCACTCCTATGAGGCCGGTGAGTGGGACACGATCCGGGACTGGTGCGACCATCTCGCCGAACGTCGCATTCCGATCATGTGGGGTCCCGGTCGCCACGGTCCGGGCAACAACCTTTTCATCTTCATCGAAGACCCCGACAARAACTGGATCGAGATCTCGGCCGAACTGGAAGTCATTCACGACCGCCCCGTCAAGGACTGGCCGCATGAGGCCCGSACCCTGAACCTGTGGGGCAAGGCAATCCTTCGATCGTAAGCGGAAGCGGAGAATCCCATGCAGYTCCTGAGCTACACGCGTCTTRGCACTCCCGGCTTCGGTGCTCGGGTCGGCAMGGGTATCGTCGATCTGACCGGCAAGCTCGCGCCCRGTGTTCTAACGCTGAAACACGCGATCGAGGCCGATTGCCTCGGCAAGGCGGCCGCGTTTGTCGACGGTCGCCCGCCGGAGTTCACCGAGWCGGACRTCGTTCTCCTGCCCGTGATTCCGGATCCGGGCAAGATCCTYTGCGTCGGGCTGAATTACGAATCCCACCGCGCCGAGACCAAGCGCCCGGACGCGAAATACCCGACGCTCTTCACCCGYTTTGCCGATACGCAGATTGCGCATCGCCAGCCGATCGTGAAGCCGCGGGTCTCCGACAGTCTCGATTTCGAGGCTGARCTCGCGGTCGTCATCGGCCGCGGCGGGCGCTACRTCGCSCARAGTGCTGCAATGGACCATGTGGCGGGCTATGCCTGCTACAACGATGGCACCGTGCGTGACTGGCAGCGGCATACGTTTCAGTTCACGCCCGGCAAGAACTTTCCCTCGACCGGCGCCTTCGGCCCGCAATTGGTGACGCCTGACGAAGTCGASGACTACACGAAGCTCCACATCCTSGGCCGGCTCAACGGCGAGGTGATGCAGSAGGCGACGCTYGCCGACCTCATTTTCCCCATCCCGACGCTGATTTCCTATTGCTCGCAGTTCACGCCTCTTCGGCCCGGCGACGTGATCCTGACCGGAACCCCCGGTGGGGTCGGCGATCGCCGCGAGCCGCCGCTCTACATGAAGCCCGGCGATATCTTCGAGGTCGAYATACCCGGCGTGGGTCTGCTCGCCAATCCTATTATGGCCGAARGCTGAGGGCGGAACTGCGKATGGAGATGCCCGGGAAGGAGAACTGGCTGGCAGCAGATGACGACGCGGCGCATGCSGACGTCGCAATCGTCGGTGCCGGTCCGACGGGCCTGACGCTCGCCAATCTCCTGGGCGGCATGGGCGTTTCCSTCATYCTCATCGAGCGCAACACCGCCACCGTCCAGGAGCCGCGCGCGGTCTCGATCGACGACGAGTCGATGCGGACGATGCAGGCGATCGGCCTTGYCGACGAGGTCGAGGCTATCGTAGCGCGCGGCTACGGATCACGCTATCTGTCGCCATCGCGCCGGCTCTTCCTCACCGTCGAGCCGACATCCCGCGACTATGGTTTCGACAARCGAAACGCCTTCCAGCAGCCGGAGCTGGAGCAGGTCCTGCGCGATGGGCTCGATCGCTTTCCTCACGTACGCCAGATGTTTGGCTGCGAGATGCATCGCTTCGCGCAGACGAAGGATTCGGTGACACTGGAGGTCCGGAATAGCACGGGCCRYCAGGCATGCCTGTCCGGGCGCTTCATGGTTGCCTGTGACGGCGGACGTTCACCGACACGCAGCAGCCTGGGCATTGAGCTGGCGGGATCGACCTTTGCCGAGCGTTGGCTGATCGTCGATCTTGTCAGAACCGAAAACCGCTTCCGCCATACCGAGGTCCATTGCGATCCCACTCGGCCTTGCATTTCCTTGCCGGGACCCGACAATATCCGGCGCTACGAGTTCATGCTGCATAAGGGCGAGGACGAGGAGGTTGCGAGCGACGAGGYGTTCGTACGCAACCTCCTTTCAAGSGTCGGTCCGGACCGCAATGCGGAATTCCGTCGTGTGCGGGTCTATACATTCCATGCCAGGATGGCGACGAGCTGGCGGCGGGGCAACATCTTCCTCGCCGGCGATGCCGCGCATCTGACCCCACCTTTCGCCGGCCAGGGCATGAACAGCGGCCTGCGCGACGCTCAGAACCTCGGCTGGAAGCTGGCCGAAGCTGTCGCCGGAAAGGTCGATGACGCTTTCCTCGACAGCTACGAGATCGAGCGCAAGCCGCATGCCTGGGAGATGATCAATCTTGCGCTGCGCATGGGCCAGGTGATGATGCCGGAAAACGGCGTCAAGGCGGCACTSACGCGGGCTGCCTTCGGCGTGCTGGGRCTCTACCCGCCGGCCCGCGACTATTTTGCCCAGATGCGCTACAARCCTAARCCGCGCTTCCGGCAGGGACTGYTGTTTCCCGATGGAAAGCCGGAGAGCCAGACCATGGTCGGCCGGCTCATCCCCCAGCCTGTCGTCGAGGGCACMGATCGCGTCCGCTCCCTGCTCGACAGGCTGCTGCCCGACCAGCCAACGGTGGTTGTCTTCGACGAGTTCCCGGATCGGATCGTGCCGGCGGCGGCCTTGTCGAAATTGGCAAGCGCCGGCGCTTTCGTCGTCGGCCTGACGCCGGAATGGATGAACCCGGTCGATGGCGCCTTCCCGGTCTATCGCGACGTCTCGCGACTGTTCAGCACGCCGCAACTCGAAAACTATCTCGGACATGCCTTTCTGCTGCGGCGCGACCGCTACATCGCCTCGATCGCGCCGGTTGCGGCACTCGAAACCTTGCTGCCCGCCATTGCCGCGATTGCGACGTCACGTCCGGCACCCAACCCGAACCCGGCACTGGCCGAGGCTTCATGATAGAATAAAGGGCCGCGGAGGAGGGCCGGAATGAACATGGAAATCCAGAGTGACACGATCACGCTCAACGGCGGCCAGGCGCTG
>NZ_JBFUFF010000214.1:0-4368 GCF_056403555.1 Rhizobium sp. P2_G2 | reverse complement strand
CCTTCAGACGCTTGGCCTCGGACACTTCCATGCCGCCGTATTTGGCTTTCCAATTGTAAAATGTCGCTTCGGAAACTCCGTGCTTGCGGCACAGGTCGGCTACCTTCGCGCCAGCCTCCTGCTCCTTCAGAACCGCAATAATCTGCTCTTCCGTAAATCTCTGCTTCTTCATGCGTCCGTCCTTCAATGGGCCGGACTCTAATCCATTCTGGAGGAAATTACCCGTGGCAGGTCAAAAATTGAACGACGCGGACTCTAATACTTATCTAGCTAATTAAATAGGATTGCAAATTCGTAAGGTTGTTTGACTAGGGAGCCGTTTGCCTCAGCAGTGCGTTACAATACTGCCTTCCTGAGTAAAATGCTCGGAGGTATAGTAGAAACTAGGACGCATAGAAATGGAATCAAGCTACGAACGTTTTCTGCACACGGAATGTCAAAAGCGTGACATTCAGCCATCTAACGATGCTCGTGTGTGGCACCAAGAAATGATCAATCAATCTGCTCGAGTCGGCTTTCATAAAGCACAAAGAGCAGCTTTCAGCCAAGCAGTGTGGACACGCGTCGCTGCTCGAATGAAAGCCAGGATGTCCAACTAACCTGTCTATCCCGGTGGGGGAACGATAATCTCATTGTTCCTCCACTGCCTGGGCCTAATTGAAGACGACGCCAGAAATCGACACTCGATACTAGCGGTGGCAATTAGGGTCATTCGCTGCGCATGCGGCAAGTGCAGTTGAATGATAAGTAATATCCAATCCAGCCGCAAACGCAAAGCTTGCCAGAGCCACTATCAAAGCGAGCCTTTTCATCATCAATCCTCACCGTGTTTGCACTTGCGATCCGTTGCGCTACAAGCTGCTAACAAAAACCATTCAAGCCGCTGCTCTAGTTTAGGTCGAACTTTACTTGAATTCGCCTCTCGTGACAAGTCAATCCCGGAATACACGCTTGACGAACAACATAAAATAGTAAACGTTATGCATGCAAGTGCCTGCCAGCCCCTAGAATTGGCAATCATGACGAGCCTCCCAATCTCAATGCCGACTTTTGATAGCGTTACTCTCTTGCAGGTGGGAAAGCAATGGCCTCACGAAACGCGGAGCCGAAAAGCCAAAACGGCAACTCGGATGATCAAGAGCAGCTTTTGATCTTTAGAGCAGAAGACGCTGTAAAGGACAAAGTTCTAAAATGGGCGATGCGAGAGCTGTCTGTTCTTGTGCTTGTGGGCAACATTGCTGCCTTCTTTGGACTGGCGGCGATAACATACAACGCTTTTTCATCGATCTTGGACAAATCCATATCAGAAGCTATTGATAAGCGCATTGATGACTCGCAGCGTCGAATTGATGCTCAATTCAAGCCGTACTCGGAAATGGTAGATACTCTTATTAAGAACATCGATAGCCAAAAAGCTCAGGTAGAGCAGTTGAAGATACAGTATGCGCAAGCATCAGAAAATGCGAACTCCACTACCGCTATGTTAAACGCTAAAGCGTTGGAACTGCAAAAGGTTTACCAAACGGATAAGGCGGAAATCGAGCAATCACAAGAAATTCTCCTCAAATCTTCAAGAGACATCGATAAAGAATTTCAGGAAATAAAAGAAAATGACAAAGACTTCGGTGAATCTGTTTTCGAGGTTGCTGCTAGTCAGACAAAAGCTTTGGTCAAACAGTCGGCCGAACTGAGGGCGTTGCATGATATTATAGTACAATCCGCAGGTCAGTCTAAAATATTTGAAATGGAGCGGATAGAGAGTCAAGTTACAAGCTCTAACAACAAGACGTTGGTGGTTATATACGCACAGAGTGGCGTAGATCGTAATGAGTTCGATGAGAATGAACTTAGCACAGAACTTTCTGTGCTAGGCTTTCGTGTCAGTGTCGCTTATACTGGAGTAGACGGCTATATCAAATCGAAGGCTGACATGCAAGATAATACGACGGAAATAAATAATGTGCTTGCAGAGAATGATCATTGTGTAGTGTTGAACAGTCTGAATCCCGATATGAAGCCAATTAAAGATGAGTTAGTCAACAGACTAAATGCTATGCACTTTCCAGTCGACTGCGTACAAACAAAAAAGTGGGATATATCAAAAATTATAAAGGATTCCATTAAGAAGGATGACATCGCCAACGCAAAGAATATGGTTCTGCTGTATTACTTGTCCCCAAAAATTAAAAAGACATAAATTATTGAATCGTGACAACATTCGGACCTGCTCGAGTGATGGTTGCGATCGGCGATAGTCATTCGGAACTTTTGATGAATCTTAAAGCCTTCAAACGTCATGAATAGAGCTTCGACTTTTTCTGTCGCAGTCGGCTTCTTAGCTCTCTTGGTTGAAACTTGCGAAAATATCGGGTTGCGAACTGACTTAGCCAGGAATGGCGCGCTCTGGAACCGCGGATTGATCCCGCATACGTGGGGCGTGTGGAGCGTGGACTTGAGAACGTCACGCTGAACACGTTGGAAGTGCTTTCCGGCTCATTAGGCGTCTTGGTTGCGGATTTGTTTCGCGTTCCTTCTGCATCAGAGGAAGCGCCGAAGCCCCTTAAAGCGTAACCGTCCGATTGAGGCCGCCTGCCGGAACTCGCCGCGCTGGGGTAAGACACGTGTTTAACGACGTCGTTAGCGACGTGTCTTATGCGAGGTTATGCGGTGCGGGTGGAAATTCTTGGTCAGGAACGGCGTCGTCGCTGGGATGATGCGAAGAAGCGCGCGATTGTGATGTCGGTCGGGATCGATGGCGCGACGGTGAGCGAAGTCGCCCACCGGCACGATGTGACACGGCAGCAGATCTACAGCTGGCGGCGTGAGCTGAAGAGGAAAGCGGTTTCCTGTCAATCGTCGAGTGTGGCTTTCATCCCTGTAGAGGTCGCCGCATTGCAGGACGGTCCGGTCCGTGGTGATACGATCGGCGGTCATGCTGGGATGATCGAATTGCGAYTGAACTGCGGTCGGAGCCTTCGCTTTGACGGCGGGGTTGATACGGCGCTGCTGATGCGGCTCATTCGTGCGGTGGAGACGGCATGATTGGCCCAGGGACCGGCGTTCGGGTTTATCTGGCCTGCGGGTTTACGGACATGCGCAAGGGCATCGAGGGCCTGGCTGCCCTGACGCAGGATGTGTTGCGACAGAAGCCGACAGGCGGAGCGGTGTTTGCGTTTCGAGGGCGTCGTGGTGACCGTTTGAAACTTCTCTATTTTGATGGCCAGGGGTTCTGCCTCTATTACAAGGTCTTGCAGAAGGGCCGCTTCCCATGGCCATCCGCCGCTGATGGGACGGCGCGGCTGACGTCGGCGCAAATGGCGATGTTATGGGAAGGGATCGATTGGCGGCGGCCGGACTGGGGTGCGCCGCCGGCGCGTGTCGGCTGATTTATCTGTCTGAAACTGCTTGTTTTTATGGCAATTCCTCCTGACACGTGATAGTCAGGGTCATGTCAAACGCGCGCCAAAATCTTCCCGATGATCCGGCCTTTCTCAAGGCGATGATCGCTGCCTTGCAGGCGGAAAACGCGAAGATGTCGGCAACGTTGCTGGCCCATGACCAGTTGATCCAGAGCCTGCGGTTGCGCATTGCCAAGCTCAAGAAACAGGTCTTCGGCAAGTCGTCGGAAAAGATCGAGCGGGAAATCGAGCAGCTGGAACTGGCGCTGGAGGATCTCTTGATTGCCGCGGCGGAGAACGACAGCAAGCCGATCGAAGAGGCCGATGAGCCTGCGCCTGTTCCGGCTGAGGCAAACACTGCCGAAAGGATGATGCGCCGTCGTCCCCGCGTATCGGAGAAGGCGGTTCGCGAGCGCAGGCAGCTCGATCCCGGTACCCTGTGCCCCGCCTGTGGTGGCGAATTGCGTCTCGTGGGCGAGGATGTGAGCGAAATCCTCGACATGATCGCCGCGCAGATGAAGGTCATCGAGGTTGCCCGGTTGAAGAAATCCTGCCGCTGCTGCGAGAAGATGGTGCAGGTGCCCGCACCCAGCCGCCCGATCCCGGGCAGCATGGCGGGTGCTGGCCTTCTGGCTTACATTCTGGTGTCGAAGTTCGACGATCACCTTCCGCTTTATCGCCTCAACGAGATCTTCGCCCGCATGGGTGCCGATATCCCCGACAGCACGCTGGTCGATTGGTGTGGCCGCGCCATGCGGGTGCTCCAGCCGCTGATCGAGCGGATTGAGACCGCCATCATGGCAAGCGACCTGCTTCATGCCGACGACACCCCGATCCGGGTGCTGGACCGCTCCATGCGAGACAAAGGCTTGGGCAAGGGGGTGAAGAAGGGCAGGATCTGGACCTATGTGAGAGACCAACGTCCATGGGCCGGCGGCGCTCCGCCGGGTGCGGTCTATTACTCTATTAC
>NZ_JBFUFF010000213.1:0-4426 GCF_056403555.1 Rhizobium sp. P2_G2 | reverse complement strand
CACTTGTTCTGATTTGGGGTGCCGGGCGGTCAACGAGTGACGACAGGGGACTGTCTGATTTTCGAGGGTAACGAGCATCACGCCCGGCAACACATAAATGCGCATCTGTTCGAAGATCGGCAAGATCATTCGAAAGATAACCTGACTTCGTAACCACACCCGCCCCTGAAAATTGCGTGCGGAGTTTCTGGCCGTTATTCCGACAGTTTGGAGAAGCCGCGGTAGAAGCATGTCGGCTGCAGCAGCGAACTGGCGATGTTGGCGACGATCGGCCCATCCGCCTCGCTCTTCGCCTTCGCTTCCTGCCACTCGCAATATGCCCCTCGTCGTCAACCCCGCACGCCGCACAATGGCGATAAACAGTTGTTCCGGGACGAAGCGAATTGGGAAGTCGACTGTCCGGATCACCACGATATCCGGATCCAGCAAGAGGAAGCGGGCACGTTCAAGACCGGCACGGACATCACTGGCCGGCCGCTCGATCCTGCTCACGCCTGGAATTGCGCCGGCCGAACAGAGCCCTGATACCTTTGCCGATCGTGAAGGCCAGGACGCACGCTGCCGTCCCGAAGAGGATCTGATATTCCAGGCCTGCCAAGAGAGAGGCCCTCACGAGGTACAAGGCTACTGTGTTAAGGGCGGCGACGATCAGCGCCAACACCAAGCCAACGATCCATCTGGCATTGCAGAGCCCAACAATCAACATGATGAGCGGCCCGATATCCAAAAGCTTGATAACGAAGAACGCGATCATGTTCGAAAGCAACTTCCACCCTTTACACCCTGCAAGGCCAAATTCGCCATCTGCATCCGCACCGGAACATGAAGCTAGTTAGCAACAAGTTCAAGATCAAGCTTTTCAGCATGAGCGCGAGAAGCGGAATGACGACCCAGATGTTTTTGCGCCCTGTAACACCGCAATCAGCTGCACCAGTCGATCTTATGGTGCGGGTGCCATGGGCGCGCGAAGCCTTCCCGGAGCAGGATCTGCCCGACTTCCTTTCCGTTGGACAGATAGACTTTCACCAATGGCCGGTGCTTCGGCGTCGCGTCCTTGCGCTTAGAAATGATTTTAGTGTCTGCCTAGTGACCAAGTCCTTCAACCGAATCCGCGCCAAGTGCACACATATCATCAATGTCGCGATCATCGTCACCCCTCAGTTTTTTGCCCTGAAAGCGGAAGTTATACGGTTCCCATCGCCAGCTTTTTCACGTGCTGTAGATAGGCGAGTGCTTCATTCATTGATTGATCGGCTGCCGTACCATACCGGATGCGTAGCGCCTCGGCCTGCACATTCATGCTCAGTTCCACGTCCTCCATGACTGAGGTCATGAACTTTTCGCGATCCTCGACGAATGAGCCAAGATGGCTCAAGAGGTGGACCAGCCTGAATTCGTGGACGCCCTGACTCGCGGCTCCTGCTCCAATTCTTTAAGAGCCCGATTCAAAAGTTCATTCGTAGATCCAATATCTTGCGATACGTCTGGTGAGCATTCGGATTGAAGCGATTTGCGCCCATGCTGTTGAGCTTTCGATGGACTTTTCCCAATCCTTGGCGAGGCGGCGGCAACGCCCGAGCCAAGCAAATGTTCTTTCGACGGTCCGCTGTACAATGTTGCGTGGAACTGGGCGCCTGGCTTGGTGATTTTGGGCCGGCTGGGCCATCAAGTGGCGGAACACGGAAGATGATCTCGATGTCTGCATCGTCGATTTCGACCCGGCGAACCACGGTACAGATGATCTGCCGCATGCCGGTGCGGTCAAGGCTGGTGAGCCCTGTTTTCACCTTGGCGGAGAAGTCCTCCAGACGGCTGACGAGGAGTGATAGCTCACGCTCGTTCTCGGCCACCTTGACCGCGGCCCGGTGCTGCTCCTTAAGGTGGGAGAGGCGTTGTTTCAGGCCAGCGATACGCGGCTCGAATTCGGTCTTGTCGATAACGCCCTCGGCATAGCTGTCAATCAGCCGGCCGATGCCCCGATGCAAGGCCGCGATCTGTCGTTCCAGGCGGGCGATCTCTTCTGTTTCACGGGTTTCGTTACGGGCCTGAAGCAGGCGGCGACGGTATTCCTCAGCCATCCGACGTGGGTCCTCCATGAGCGCCTTCACCTGATCCCAAACCGCTTCTTCCAGATGATCGCCGCGCACCGGTGAGTTGTTGCAAACGGGATGGCCGCTGAAACGGTGACCGTCCGCACCGGTACAGCGATAGTAGCGCAACGTGTTGGTCGGATCGTACTTGTTGTGAACACGAGGAGCGCGCTTGCCATAATAGGCATAGCCGCAACGATGGCAAACGGTGAGGCCCTGCAGCAACCAGTCTGAGCTTGGCGTGCGTTGGCGCTTGCGTTKGCGGTTCTCCTCAAGCTGAGCACGGACCGCCTCAAACACAATCGGATCGACGAGCGAAGGAACAGGAATCTCGATCCACTCTTCAGTCGGAACGGGAACACGGGACGCGGCGTGCGGGGCGGGTTGCGAATGGCCGCGGATCGGTCGCAACCGCGGTCGTGGTGGTAGGTAGCGGCACCGCCCGAACGCGGCACGTCCGACATAGGCAGGATTGGTAAGCATGCCGTGGATCGTGGAAGCATACCAATGAGTGACACCTGCCCGCGTCTGGCAACCGATCTGCTCGAGCCGCCGGCATACCTCCCGCAGGCTCATGCGATCCAGMCCAACCCATGCGAAGATCAGACGAACGATATGCGCCTCCGCCTCCACCACCTCGAAGCGTGCCACGCCGCCGCCTTGATATCGGCTCACRTAGCGGTAGCCGAAGGGCGCGCCCGTCAAAGCGCTGACGGAGCCGGAGCGTGCTGCGTGGCGGCGACCACGCCGGCTGCGCTCGAGGATCTTGGCCCGCTCRTATTCGGCGATCACGCCCTGAACCTGGAGCAGCAAGTCATCCTCGGCCGTGCCGCCGATGGGACGGTTGAGGAACACGATCTCCACACCGGCGCGACGGAATTCGTCGATCAGCAGCGCCTGATGGGCGTAGCGGCGGGCAAGACGATCGGGAGCGTGGACATAGAGGCGGTCGACATGGCCGGCGGCAACCGCATCYCTCAACCGCTCCAACGCCGGGCGAAGCAAGATCGAACCGCTGTAGCCATCATCCACGTAGCTRTCATCTGGCTCAAGCAAGAAGCCGTCGGTGGCAATATGTTCCTGCAACGCCGCGACCTGACTGGCAATCGTATTGTCGCGCGTTTGGGCTTCGCTCGACACCCGCGCATAGAGCGCACATCGCATCTCGGTCATCGCTCACCTCCCGATCTCGCTATCGCTTTCGTCACCTTCGACGAGGGGCCTGCTCTCTCTGGCCGTTGCTTCGTGCGTCGTATTGTCGGCACAAGCTGGGCGTAGGCCTCGAGCAGATGTTGGGGGCCGGTTCTTGTCGCTTCGAACGACACTTGCACGTGCAGCACAGGGCGATCCATGCACCGGACCATGTGCGCCTCCATCGGCCAACTCGCAGCTCGACCGTCGATGGCGCATTAAATCCTGCCGCGGCTCTGATTCGGCCGCGACAAATCGACTCTCATCCCGACTACGGCCATCCTCAACAGGCGATTGCCTACGATGTGGACGCTCGATGCGCACTGGCCACTCGAAACCAGACTTGGCAACATTGTACAGCGGGTCACAACCCATCGGCGCGGTAGCAAGACGAAGCCCGCGGCCTTGTCMGAGCGCTTAACGATTTCGACTGTCCACTGSCCGTGACGRCGCATYGCCRMYTTCAACTTRTCGCCCGCATAGCCGCCATCGGCGAAGATATGGCGCAGCCATGGRAAACGGTAGCGGATGGCCTTGAGAACATCGGGCGCACCGTCGCGRTCCTGCACGTCGGCCCCATGGATYAGCACGAAGATCAGAAATCCGCACGTATCGGTGACGATGTGACGCTTGCGACCCTTGATCTTCTTTCCYGCGTCATAGCCGCAAACGCCGCCGCTTTCCGTSGTTTTRACGCTTTGRCTGTCGATGATCCCCGCCGTGGGYTGCGCTTCTCGTCCTTCGATCTCTCGCGCGGTCATCACCAAAAGCTGATTGATGCCCTCCCATAAACCCATCTTTCGCCAAGCATAGAAATAGCCGCGCACCGTCGACACCGGAGGGAAATCACCCGGCAGCATCCGCCATGAGCAACCGCTTGATGCGATATAGAGGATCGCCTCCACGACCGAGCGCATCTTCGTCGTTCGKCWGCGACCGCCACGCTTGGCCGGTGGGATCAATGGTTCGATAAAACCCCATTCCCGGTCCGTCAAATCACTTGGAAAACGAAGCGCGTCTCGGTTATGCTCACGCCGAGCGATARCAGTCCAGGTCATCGGAAACCCCATTTTGATTTAGCACCAAAAGGGAATCACAACCTGCTGTTATCGCTCAACTACTTTTAAATCGGGCTCTAAGRTAAC